>JAPLEB010000137.1 GCA_026391555.1 Bacteroidia bacterium
TGAATGGACTTATTCCGGGAACAGAATTTGAAAAATCTGATCTGGAAACAATCATTAAGAAGGCTGAAGGTGGAATTTACAATAACGCAGCTCAGGTCTGGAACCATACCTTCTATTTCGAATCGTTTTCACACGATGGCAAAAAGATACCTGGTGGTGTTCTATCTGACGCAATAAATAGTTCTTTCGGTTCCTTCGATACTTTTAAAGAACAATTTAATAAAGCCGCCGCCACCCTTTTTGGAGCCGGTTGGGCCTGGCTGGTGAAAAAAGAAGATGGAACTTTACAGATTGTTCAGGAATCTAATGCAGGCAACCCATTGCGCAAAGGGCTCAAACCTCTGATAACTTGTGACGTATGGGAACACGCTTATTATATCGATTACAGGAATAAGCGTCCCGATTATATAAAATCATTCTGGGAGATACTTGATTGGGATGTTGTTTCAAAAAGATATTAGGAACTCTTTATTAAATTTTAAAAAAATTCAACTGACTTTTTTATGAATCTCAAAGACCTGATTTCTTTAAACCGCTCTTACCGGCGTTTTGAAGAATCGCATCATATTGAATTATCAACTCTCGAATCGTTTATTGATCTTGCAAGATTATCTGCCTCAGGTGCAAACAGGCAGCCTTTAAAATATATCCTTTATAATACACCCAACGATTGTGAAAAGGTCTTTCCATACCTCGCGTGGGCTGGGTATTTAACCGAATGGGCTGGTCCTGAGAAAGGAGAAAGGCCATCAGGGTACATTATTATACTTGGAGATAAAACGATTACCGAAATATTTGGGGTTGATCATGGAATAGCTGCTCAGAGTATAATGCTCGGAGCTGCAGAAGCCGGTCTGGGAGGATGTATAATAGCTTCAATCAAACGCGAAGAGCTCAGGGAAGAACTGAAACTACCTGATAATTTTGATATACTTTTGATACTAGCCTTAGGTAAACCTGTTGAAAAGATAATCATTGATGATATCAGAGATGGAGATGTGAAGTACTGGCGTGACAGTGAAAATAATCATCATGTGCCGAAAAGAATATTAACAGAGCTTATTATTAAGTTAAAATTCGATTAATGACGAACAAACATATTATTGTTATTGTTTTTTCGATATTCATCGTAATTCATTCTGGTTTCAGTCAGGAAAAAGGAAATACAGATGTCAGGTTTCTTTTCCATGGTTTAGTGATGGATGCCAACACCTTATCACCGATTGCCAATTCACAGATAATGATCAATACATCTTTTTCTTCTGTCAGCGGGGAGGATGGTACTTTTGCTTTTTATGTATACAGAAATGATACAGTTATCTTTAAAAGCCTTGGATATAAATCAACAGTTCTGTTTGTAAGCGATACTTTAACCGGAACGGAGTTTATTGCCGGAGTCTATCTGAATACTGATACATTGTCGATAGGAGAGGTTGTAATTGTTCCAAGGCAAAATAATCTAAAATCTGATATAATGAACACGAAGTCAATGACTTCTGTAGCTTTGGAAAATGCCAGGTACAATGTAGCAGTGTCCGCTTACGCGGGAAGAAACAGTCAAAGCAAACTTGGGTCTCCTGAGGCTAATTACGAAATACTGCGTCAAAGGGAAAAAGTGGATGCATATGAAAGAGGAGGAATTCCTTCCGATAGAATAGTGGGCATAAGTCCTTTATTATTAATCCCGGCAGCATATCTTCTTATCCATGGTTTACCGGGAAAACCTGATCCACTGGAATCGCAACTTACTGATCATGAGGTGGACCAGATACAAAAGAAATACTTCGAAACACTTAAGCAGAGGAAGTGAGAGTAAGTGATGAGGTAAACAGATGAACGATACACGGCATAAGACACCAGGAAGAAAAGTAATCTGATTCCCATGCAATCGTATGTCGTTGGTCTTCTTATCCTTTATAAAAGATTGCTTTAATGATATGGCTTGCCATCTTCGGGTTTTCTTTCAGACGGCGGGTTGAGTATCCGAACCACTGTTTCCCGAATGGCACATAAACCCTCATAGTATGTCTCTTATCTACAATACTTTCACGAAGTTTTGGAGTAACTCCATAAAGCATCTGGAATTCGTACATTTTTTTCGGAACATTATATTTTTCAATGAGTTTACAGGCACTATCTACAAGATGTTTGTCGTGTGTTGCTATCCCAACATGTATTTTATTCCTGAACATGAATTCAAGATCTTCAAGAAAATGATGATTAATCTCCTCATATTTTTTGTAAGCAATTGCTTCTGATTCAACATAGATACCTTTGCAGAGCCTGTAACTAACAGGAACGTTTATACTGTTTAGATCCAGCATCTGCTCAATATCTTTGAAGGTTCTCTTTAAATATGCCTGTAAAACAAGTCCGACATTTTCGGGAAACTCAGCCTTTAGCTTACGGAATAGTTCAATTTCATCATCAGTGCATGGAGAATCTTCCATATCTATTCTTATAAACCCTTTAAATGAAGCCGCTTTTGCAACTATTTCACGAATATGATTAAAACAAATATTCTTATCGATCAGCAAGCCAAAGCTGGTAGGCTTAAGCGAAAAATTTCCTTCAATACCATTTTTACAGGTTATATCAATAAGATTCAGATACTCTTTTTTATTTAACTCAGCTTCTTCGGGTGTTTTAATAAATTCCCCCAGGACATCAAGGGTTACCTTTATGTTTTTGCTGTTCAAATTTTTAGATACTTGTATTGCATCTTCAATTGTTTCGCCGGATATATAAGGTCTTGAAAATATCCAGATAAATTTTTTCGGGAACCATGGCAATATAGCCGCGATGAATTTGTTGAACATAATATGAAGTTATATCAAATATAGTTAAGTTTTCTTTTCTCTTATTTAAAATGCAAATAAAACTGATTCCAATTCATTTTTTAATGACCTTTGTCTTTTATAAAACATGAAAAATGCATGAATATATTTATTTTGAATAAATTTTTCAGATAATGCAACCTTTTTTTTCAATGATATGTCTTAAAAATGTCCTCAGTTTATGATGAGCGACCAGCAAATAATAGAGGGGTGCGCAAAACACGATAGAAAAGCGCAACAGTTGCTGTACGATAAGTATTCGCGTTTCTTGCTTGGTGTATGCATGAGGTATGCACAGGATAAAGCTGAGGCAGAGGATATTTTGCAGGATAGTTTTTTGAAGATATTTTTTAACATTAAAGATTTTTCAGGAACAGGTTCTTTTACAGGTTGGTTAAGAAAGGTTGCGGTCAATACTGCCATAACTCATTATCATAAGAATCTGAAATACAGATATCATGTTGAAATTGAGGAGTATGTGTCGGTTGAGACAGGGGTAAATAGTTTTGAGGAGGACTTTTTTACTTCCGATGAACTGTCCAAAGTTCTTAATGAGTTGCCTACAGGTTACAGGATGGTGTTTAACCTTTACGCTGTTGAAGGTTATAAACATAAAGAGATAGCTGAAATTCTGGGAATCGATACAAATACGTCGAAGTCGCAGTATAGCAGGGCAAAAGCTGTAATCAGGGATAAACTTGAAAAGCTGGGGAAGCTTAAAAGTAACTATTCTGAAAATAGTTGATTTAATGGAATAACAGATCAGGAATAAATTGAAAGCAAAAAAACAAGATATGAGTATAAGGGAGTTATTCAGGCAGAAGCTTGAAAACGCTGAGATTGTTCCCGATGCTTTGGTAGGTACAAAACTGATGAGCAAACTTACCAGACGGGAATTCCTGCGTTTTTACCCTGCCCGGTTTAACATCTATTATCTTGGAGGCATTCTGGTTGCCGGGATTACGGCTGCTTTTATTCTTTCTTCCGGTATATTGAATTCTGATCAATTGGCCCCTTCGAACCTTCCAGGTGAAAGAATCAAAACTGATAGTACAGAATATTTAAATGTTCCCGTGGAACAAAGTGTCACACAAAAATCAGATAAGTTAAGCGAAAATGCCACCGAATCAATAAAGAATAAGGTAATTTCCAGGCCAAAGGTTGAGTCAAAAATGGAGCCTGCTCAAAAGAGTGAACCCCGGGAGAATACCAGTGTTATTCCTGCCGGTGTTAATGACTCCTTTTCGAAAAGGGGGTTATTTTCTGAGTCATCAGCTGATAAGAATAAGCTTCAGGGCAGGTTCAGAACTGATGAAATCTTATTTGAGCCATCTGATACAGAAGGTTGTGCTCCTTTAAAAATCAGGTTTTATAATAAATTAACTGATTATGATTCCTGTCGGTGGACCTTTGGCGATGGAGGTTCTTCAAGTAAAAAGAATCCTGAATGGATATTTGATGTTGAAGGAGAATATAAAGTTGTTCTTAAGGTATTTGGTTCAGATGGTTTACTGGCAATATCCTCAACTATTGTAACTGTTTATCCCAAACCATTAGCCCGCTTTGAAATTTCTCCCGAAAAAGTTGTTCTTCCCGATGATGAGATCCGTTTTCTTAATTATTCTGCTGACGCTGTAAAATTTAATTGGGATTTTGGTGATGGTAGTTCCTCTGAACTATTTGAACCCCTTCACAGGTACACAAAATTCGGAAATTACAACATTCGGCTTAAGGTATCTTCAGAATATGGCTGTTCCGATTCCCTGGTTGTTTTGAATGCTTTTTCGGGCTCAGCGTATTTTATTGATTTTCCAAATGCTTTTGTACCGAACCCGGAAGGCCCGACAGGTGGTTTCTATTCATCAAAAAGTGATGAAGCTGCCCAGGTATTTCACCCCGTTTTTTCGGGTGTATCCGAGTATCAGTTAAAGATTTTCAGTAAATTAGGTATTATTATTTTCGAAAGCAGCGATATTAATATTGGTTGGGATGGCTATTTCAAGGGCCAGTTAAGCAATTCCGGTGTCTATATCTGGAAAGTCCGCGGTAATTTCAGGAATGGGGAGCCGTTTATCAAAATGGGAGATGTGACTCTTCTTAGAAACTTATAATGATTATTTAAAACTGGCCTTTAACCTTTTTTTCCCATTCATCAAATATTTTCGGGTATTCATCTAATTTTTTTTCCTGTTTATTAAAATCTTGACGGAACTGGCTGCTTTTATAGATAATTTTTGTCAAATAGTAATAGATTTTAATTTCAATTCACTATTTTCGTCAGTGTTAATCTAACAGGATCGATCTTGGTGAAGCGGATTATATATTTACTTATACTGTTATTCATCATTATTACAGATAGTTTTGGCCAGGATCCTACATTCTCCCAATTTTATGCTAATGCCTTGTATCTTTCGCCCTCATTTGCCGGCGCAACTTCAGAATACCGGTTGGCACTAAACTACAGGGATCAGTGGCCGGCCATACCGGGAGTCTATCATACTTATAGCATTTCATTTGATAAAGCCATGCCTAGCTTCAACTCAGGATTTGGGGTGCTCGCAACTTATGATGTTGCAGGATCCGGAAATCTGAGTACAACGAATATCGGACTGCTCTATTCCTACGACTTTAATATTAATAAGGAATGGCATATAAGGCCCGGCGTTAACTTCAAATTCTATTACCTCGGGCTTGATATTGCTAAACTCATTTTTAATAGCCAATTGACAGGCAGTGGTGTGTCAGCAACTGTGACTCCTCCTCCCTTCTCTAATGTTGCTGATGTAGATTTTGCAACATCGGCTCTTGTTTATAATGATAGGATATGGGCTGGATTTACTCTCGATCATTTGCTTGCACCTGGTACTTCATTTTATGGTGAAAATGCAACAGTCCCTGTAAAGTTTAATTTGTATGGTGGTATGCAGGTTCTGAAAAAAACCCGGTTACGACAAAAAATGCAGGAGGTACTGTCAGTCGCGATGAACTTCCAAAAACAGGGTAAATTCTACCAGTCTGATCTGGGCTTATACTATTATATAAACCCTCTGATATTTGGTTTATGGTACAGGGGGATTCCTTTAATTACTAAACAAGCTGGCGATGCTATCATCGGCCTGGTCGGAATAAAAACCAGCCAGCTCCATATCGGATACAGCTACGACTTTACTATTTCCAACCTCATAAGCTCTTCCGGAGGAGCTCATGAAATATCGCTGATTTATGAATTTAATCAATTATCACTTGGACAACAGCGAAAACGGATCAGAGCAATCCCATGCCCCGAATTCTAAGCTTACATTTCAATCTTAAAATTATCCGTTTGAAGTAGTCTCATTTATTAATTTGTTTATATTTGCGCCTGACTAATGTTTAACAAATATTCAATTAGCAATGAAGAAACTTTCTGTAATTCTGTATGTTGTTTTGTCTTTAGCTATTATAGGCCTCTATTTCCTGCATTTTACAGGAAGTAATAAGAATTTTAAAAATGAAATGTCAGGCGCTATTCCCGGAGCCCCTGTAGAAGGAATCGCGTATGTTAACATTGATACGGTTATTTTTAATTTTGACATGTTCTTCGACAGAAGAAATGATTTGATGTCAAAGCAGAAAAGCGCTGAGGCAGAACTTAATTCCAAGGGAAGTCAATATGAGAAAGGTGCAAGAGATTATCAGGATAAAGTAAATAAAGGGCTGATAACCAGGGCGACTGCAGCACAAATGGAGCAATCACTTGGTCAGCAGCAACAGGAACTTGTTTCCCTTCGCGATAAACTTCAGGCAAATCTCATGGAAGAAGAACAAGTAATGAATCGGCAGATACTTGAATACATTACCAATTTTCTCGAGGAAAACAGATCAGAATATAACTACCGGTATATCCTGGGAAAAAGCTTTGGCAGCGTAGTTCTGTACAGCGATACTTCCTTGGATATAACACAAAAGGTGCTTAGTGCCATAAACAAAAAGTACCTGGCAGAAAAAAAATAATTTCCAATGGGTTTCGCCTCAACCTATCTTGAAGAAAGGGCATTATTCCCTGAAATAATCACAGAGGCACCTGATAAGCAGACAGGTATAATTGTTGTTGTACCTGCCTATAATGAACCAGGGATAAATAAGTTACTTGATTCCCTGGCATTATGCAGCGAACCGGAATGTAAGATTGAAGTTATTGTTGTTGTAAATGCTCCTGAAGATGCAGATGAGGAGTGCATAGAAAACAATAAAACAACCATAAAAAATATTGAAATCTGGAAGAATGAAAATAGCAATTGTTTCTTCCGGCTTTTTGCTTTTATAGCAGGACAACCCTCAGTTAATGGATGGGGTGTAGGACTTGCAAGAAAAACAGGGATGGATGAAGCCGTGCGTCGCTTCAACAAAATAAGTAATCCGGGAGGTATCATTCTTAACCTCGATGCTGACTGCCTTGTAAAGCAGAATTATTTTGTATCTGTCTGTAATGAATTAATGAAAAAAAAGGATCGGGCAGCCTGCTCGATCTATTTTGAACATCCTCTGTCAGGAATTGATTTCCCGGGAAACATATATAAATATATTACTTTATATGAGTTGCACCTTCGTTATTATTTTCAGGGGTTGGCATTTTCCGGCTTTCCTTATGTTTTTCATACAGTCGGATCAGCTATTGCAGTAAAGGCACTTCCTTATGTAAAAGCCGGAGGCATGAACCGGCGGCAGGCAGGAGAGGATTTTTACTTTATTCAGAAGCTTGTTCCTGCAGGAGGCTATTTTAATCTCAACTCAACCACAGTTTACCCTTCTCCAAGAGCTTCAAACAGAGTTCCATTCGGTACCGGTGCTTCTATCGGAAAATTTACTGAAGAAAACAGGTCGACCCTTCTTACATTTAACATGCTGGCTTTTAAGGAACTCCGCTCTTTTTTCGGTATCGCAGAAGATATTTATAACTGCTGCCCCGAAGAATTGCATGAGTGTTACAAATCATTTCCTCCGGGTTTGAAATCATTTGTTGACGAAAAAGAGTGGACAGAAAAAATGGTGGAGATAAAGAATAATACATCAGGCTTACCATCATTTAAAAAACGGTTCTTCGGATGGTTTAACATGTTCAGAATAGTAAAATATCTGAATCATGTTCATATAGAATTTTTCGAAAAAAAACCTGTTGATATTTCTGCTTCAGAATTACTGGAAAATAGCGGGATAATTTTCAAATCAAAAGAACCCGTTGACCTGCTTCTCCGTTACAGGTCAATGGAAAATAACATCTAATTATTTTTTCTTGTATTCCTCCTGTCTTCCTGAGGAGTAATAATAATATAGAGATCCTCATCAGGTTTCTTCATGTGGTATTGTTCTCTCGCAAATTTCTCAAGGTTGTGATTGTCAGTTCTTAAATCATAAAGTTTTTGCCTGTCAATCTCAATACGCTTAATATAATACTCCCTGTCTGTTTTAAGTTTATGAAACTCCCTCATTTCTTTGTACCTTGCAATAAGATTGTTTGAATCGAAAAGCAAGAGCCAGAGCAGAAAAATAATGATAGTCAGAATGTATTTATTCCTGAAAACTGCCGGGATCTTGTCTGTGAATTTAAACCTTGTCATATTAGTACAAACCTACAATTTTTTTTTTAACCACCGCTCATGAGATAAAGCATCTGCACATCATCACCATCATGGATAGTTGTGAAATCGTACTTTTCTTTTGAAATCAAAACGCCATTAATCTTTATAATTCTCATTTTAAATGAAAATTTTTTCAGGAAGAGCATTTCATTTACACTGATTGTCTCCTGACCGAATTCTTCTTTCCTGTTATTTAATAATATTTTCATTTTATAAATGAATATTCTTTCATTTCATTTTCATTAGAATTTCAATTACAACATTTGCCTGCATATTTGCAACTATACTGACACGAGGTGCCATTGGTGGAAGATTATCAGATACTTCTGATGATTCGTCGCCACAGACATATAAAGTATCATCTATTTTTCTGCATCTGATAGTCTCGCTTTTTCCCCATCCTGCCATTCCTGAACCAACAATAAGGGGTGTGCCGGGCATCTTAAGTTGAACAGTTTCAATCAGCATCTCTTTCATATCAGATGTGTCGAAAGCATCCACTATTACATTACAACCTGAAAAGATTTCAGGAATATTGATATTATCGAGTCTCTTCTGATGGATTATAACAAATACATCGGGATTGATACGGGCTATATTATCCTTTAATGCAATAGTTTTCATCATGCCCACCTGATCGGTGAAAAAATATTGCCTGTTGAGGTTAGGCTCCTCAATAACATCAAAATCAGATAGTACAAGGGTGCCAACACCACTTCTCGCCAGGGCAACTGCACAATTTGAACCCAGACCACCCGCACCGGCTATCCCGACTCTGAATTTTCCCAGGTGGGTTTTAATCTCAGAAAATTTCATTCTGCTTTATTTTCCGACTATAAAGATACTTACAAAAACAAATTAATCCAACCCAAGATGCTTCAGCTAATTGCTTTCTAAGCTATCACCCAACTTTTTCGTTTTTTGCCTCACCCCAATCCCTCTCCCAGGGGAGAGGGGCTAAGAACAAGAATATCATTTAGTTACCCCCTTCTCCCCCGGGAGAAGGGGGCAGGGGGATGAGGTCGATTGATAAGGATAGCATATTGATTAATATCATGTTATAACTAATCTTAATGTAATACCTTTGAATATGGCAAAACGCTAAAAGGTACTTACCTAATAATCTGGAATATGAACATTTTGTCAATAAAAGAACAGCATAAACTCCTGAAAAAGTGGGATTACAAATGGACTCCATTGGATAAGGGTTATACTGACAGGATTCTTTATATTAACGTGGGTACCATGGAAATAAAAGAGAAAGATGTTCCTGCCATTATGAAAGAAAAATTCATTGGTGGAAAAGGTTATGGTCTCAGGCTTCTTTGGGATGCCACAAAGCCTGACACTAAATGGAATGATCTTGAAAATGAGATAATTATATCTTCAGGGCCAATTGGAGGGATAACGCAATACTCAGGAACAGGTAAGTCATTAGTAGTTAGCCTGTCACCCCAGACAGGCTCGGTTATGGACAGTAACGTGGGGGGATTTTTCGGACCATTCCTGAAGTTTTCAGGGTTTGATGCTCTCGAATTACAGGGTAAGTCCAACAAAGATATAATCGTTTTTATTGATGGAATAAACCATAAGGTTGAAATATTTGAGGCGCCTGCAGAGGCCACTGACAGTCATCTGTTGGCAGAGCAGTTGACCGAAATATTTGCTGACAATGAGAATGAGAAGAAATCCATTGGAGTTGTGTCTGCAGGTTCGGCAGCCGACCATTCACTCATAGGTATGCTTAACTTCAGCTTTTATGATCCAAAACGAAAAAAGGTACGATTGAAACAGGCAGGCAGGGGAGGTATTGGTACAGTATTTCGCAATAAGAAAATTATGGCGCTGGTATGTAAAATACCCGGAGTGAAAGGTAATCTCAATAATGTTGTTGATCTTGATGCTATTATGGAGAGAGGCAAAAAGTTCAACAGGGAGATGCGTGAACTTGACGACAAGCAATGCCAGATGAAGCAAACAGGAACAGCTCACCTGGTGGAGATAATGAATGACCATGATCTGCTTCCCGTGATGAACTATAAATATGGCAGCCACCCCGATGCTTTCAAAATCGATTCTTCGGTATGGAAAAGACATTTCACACAGAATATTCCGGATGGCTGCTGGATTGGCTGCAATATGTCGTGCAGTAAAGGGATTGATGATTATATAGTTAAGACAGGCCCATACAAAGGTCAGAAAGTAATTGTTGATGGCCCTGAATATGAAAATGTGGCAGGACTTGGTTCAAACTGCGGAATATTTGATCCAGAATATATTATTGAAACGAATTTCTATTGTGATACTTACGGAATCTGCACTTTGACATGGAGTACCATAACAGCTTTCATAATGGAGTGTTACCAGAATGGCATTCTAAATATGGAAAGAACGGGTGGACTGGATCTTAACTTTGGCAATTCTGCAGCCGCTCTCGAAATGTTGCACCAGCTCGCCAGGGGTGAAGGGTTTGGAAAGATAGCCGGAACGGGGGTCCGTAAAATGAAAGAGCTGTTAATTAAAAACCTATGGGGCGATGAAGCATTCCTTAATGATATAGGAATGGAAAGCAAGGGACTTGAATACTCCCAGTACATGTCGAAAGAATCTCTTGCACAACAGGGTGGTTTTGCACTCGCCAATAAAG
>JAPLEB010000020.1 GCA_026391555.1 Bacteroidia bacterium
AATCTACTTGTGTGACTATCTATAAATATATCTTTTTCAGTTTTTTATTAAGGGCGCAATGAATCTTCAGATTTCGATAATCACCTATTAATGCCCTCATTTTAGTCCGGAAATAGTGGTTCAGTTTGATCCGGATTAGTCACCTTCAGTACACAAAAAACTTTAGATAGAATTATAGCCCTTTATTCAGTGCATCACAAATACCTTGATCATGTTCTTAAATAATTTTTACAACCTCGTTCGGGATCGAGTTGATCTTTTTACAATATCAGAATAGGTTTGAGCGTTTACTGAAGCAATACAACTTGTTATTGTTGCAGAACGATTATATGTACCGGTGATAATTAAGATTTTCAATTAACTACTCCTACTTGCGAATATATCTTTTCATTATATTTAAACATAAGTAAAGTCTATATCTTATCTTAGACAACAATGTTGTATTTGCAGACAAACTACCAGGTGAAATATTACTACTGTGTCTCCGATAAAGAATAAGTTTGTCGTTTAAAACCTTATGAGTAAATAGACAAGCCCCAACTAAAAACAACCAATTGTCGTGAGTACATAGCTTCCTATTTGTAGGAAATGGAAGTGCTTTTTTTAAAATATCCGATCTAAAAGCTAAACAGCAACCCAAAAAACCAAATTTAATTAAATTGCCTAAACTTGATTTGTTAGGCTTTCGTAACTCATAGAACGATTCGGAGATAATCTCATTATTACAATTAATAATCTGACAATCTGAAACAACTAAATCAACAGTTTTAAGATGCTTTATACAAATCTCAACTTTATTATCCAGCCAAATATCATCTTGGTCGCTTAGAAATATTATATTACCGCGTGCTTGCCTAAGAGTATTCTCGAAGTTACTTGTGTATCCTTTCTCATTATTAGTAAATATTTTGATTCTTGAATCTGAGATATCTGTAATAATTTTAACAGTATTATCATAGGAACTGTCATCAGAAACAATCAATTCATCATTAACTGAAAGTTGAGCAAGAATTGAATCAATTTGCTGTTTTATATATTTTTCTCCATTATATGTGGCAAGGCATACAGATATCATAAGCTAAAAGATATCATGACTGTCCAGTTAAAATAGATTGAGTGACAGTTGTTTACAAATAGGTTCTTTGACATCTTTGTAATCTATAATTGCAAGTAGTTCACTTACAGGCGTTTTATCGAGTAACGATATGCCCAAAACCTGTAATATTTCGTAGGTTGAACGGCCAATTTTCAACTCGGTGCCCACTATTGCTACCAGGCAATAGGCGATCAAGGCAGAGAAAATTTGGATACGAACTGCATTTTCTGTTGTTCCCCAAAAGGATTTTATCTTCAGATGCTGTTTGATCCATTTGAAAAAGAGTTCTATCTGCCAGCGGTTTTTATAGAGCAGTGCCACCTGTTCAGCTGTGAGATCAAAGTTATTAGTCAGAAAGACGAAAGTTCGCTTGGTTTCGTCATCATAAAACTTAACCCTACGCAGTTTCTCCGGGTACTCTTTGGAAACATAAAACCCTGTCAATTTGCCGATCTGATCATATTTAACACCCGTGGTCTTATCAATTTTTCGAGAGTACATTCGCTTAAATTTCAGATTGGATTTTCCTCGTACTACGAAAAAGGCAGAATGAAGAGTTATCTTGTAGAGCCTCGCAAAGTCAACATACCCTCTATCAAAGATATAGTATGCACTCTGCTCGTAAACCAGGTAGTCCATTGCATTCACATCATTTACAGTGGCAGGTGTAATGTGGACAAAAGCTGGAATTTGGGTTGTAATATCGAAAAGTGTGTGGAGTTTAATTCCACCTTTGGCTTTGCGAAACTTTGCCCACCAAAAAACGCTCAAACAGAGGTCAATGGTCGATGAGTCAAAAGCATAAACCTTACCCTTAATCTCAAAATCGTCATTTGCTCTTGCTTTACGGGCAATGGCAATAAGGTGATAGGCAAACTCCTCAAAGATCTTACTATTCCGAACTTCATTAGCTTTTGCGAGATTGCTCCGCGTAACACTTTTACCAAAGCCCAAATGGTAAGATTTGCTTCTATGTGCATCCAGAGCAACCATCAAATCCCGAAGACTATCCCGGTTAGTGAGTTGCCCGAAAAGCATACAGAGCAGTTGATTCCAGCAAGAGAAATGTTTTACATATCTATTGCCATCATACTTGTCAGCAATTTGGTCAAAAACTCGTTGGGGCAGAAACTCCACGATCTGTGCGAAAACATATTTTCCTTGATTCATCGTCGGCCATTTTGGCGGCCAACATAACCAATTCAAATCGTCACGCTACAAAAACACTCGTAAATTATAGATTAACAATGATTTCAAAGAACATTTAAATCTTTTTAATGGACACTAGTGAAAGAGAATAATAAATTACATTAAAGGTGATAATACTGAGCCAAAACTAAAAACAGTAATACAAAATCTTAAAATGGCATTTGTAGGAATGTCACGTCCATCTCATCTTCTTTGCGTTGCGGTTCATCAGAATAGTATTTC
>JAPLEB010000034.1 GCA_026391555.1 Bacteroidia bacterium
CGAAGCTCCTTATCTCATTCCCGTGCAGGTTTGCGGAGGTACTTGTGTCGGCGATAAGAGTTACTATTTTAACAGGCCCAGAACTGAGGGTACCGGTTTTGGTATCGGCTCTTTTATTATGTTCGGACTTGAATATGAAAAACTACTAATTGATAAATAATATATTTCTTCAAAAGTATAGTGGCCAGAGACCAATATTATTGTCGATAAAATGAACGAATATTTGTTAGATTTGCATCAGTTGTATTTTTAATTGGGAAAGTCATTACAAAGTGCAATTTCATGCCTGAAATAAAAGATAAACAAATATTTACGGAATTTTCATTATCAACATAACCATTTCCATGCTGGAATCACTTCAATATTTATTCCTTGTTCCGAAATATTATCTTCTTCATCTTTGGTGATTATGATCCATCTTTTAACATCGATTCGTTTGGACATTTTTAGAAGAGCATTTATTTCACGTTTGAGAGACTCTACACCCTGCAAACTATAACATACCTGCAATGCCAGTTGTAATTCAGGAATATAGAAATCCACTTCTATGCCATGGCTATAGAAATAAATATCATCTCCATACAAACGACGAAGTTGGATGGCGACCTGGTTTTCCAACAATGAAGTTAAAGGATCGACCAGGAAAAGATTGAGAATGCCATTATCGATAAAATAATATTTTTTGTTTGCCTCCTTTTCTGCCAACTTTGCACATATATTTTCTACCGGAAATATAAACCATGACTCTTTTAAATAGCTCAAATAATCAATCACTGTGTCGGTACTGATTTTTTTCCCTGAAGAGGATACAACATTTCCCAATCGGTTAAATGAAGTGGGTTGTTTAACGCTTTCGGCTAATTTCCGGATTAGCACTCGCAACGCAAAGACATTACGAACCTGATAGCGGGTAGTTAAATCGCCAAAAAATATTTTTTGATAAAGGCTGCTTAGCCAGGCGCGTTTGTCGGTAATCTGAATCATTTCCGGCAAGCCGCCAAAACGGAAATAATTTTCATAAGCTTTTCCTATTTCAGCATGATAGCGATATGTAAAGTTCCTGTCAGTAATATCGATACCTAACGAAGTCAGATATTCTTGAAACGAATAGGGATAAACATTTTGAATGATGTATCTTCCACCCAAGGTAGTAGCTATTTCACTGCTAAGCATTTTTGCATTGCTTCCGGTTACATATACCCGATAACCCTGATCGGCAAGCCGGCGGGCAAATTTTTCCCAACGATCAACTGTTTGTATCTCATCGAGGAAAAATATCGGTTTGCAGTCGAACATCTCTTCGTAGCAAATCTTTATACGGTCTAAATCTTCCGTGCCTAGTGAAGGTATCCGGTCGTCTTCAAAGTTAAAATAAAGAATCTCATCCTTCGAATGACCTGCATCCAACAGATAACGTATTTGTTGGAACATCAGGTATGATTTTCCAACACGCCGCAAACCTACAAACACATAATTGAGTTTGTCGTCAATTATATATTGACGTTTCTGAAATGAAACCTCAACTGCTTTTTGTTGATATTCAGCGATTAATAGTTTTGCAATTTCTTTATCCATCTATTATTATCGTTTATATTCGACAAATATACATTTTTATTATCGAATATACAAGATAAAACTATTGGCTAAACCCAAGTCTTCATTTCTAAACAGACTTCTGACGGTTTTAGCATTAATTATCGTTTGGTGTATTGGAGTAATCAGGGTACAGGCTCAAGATACCAGTTCAACATTAACAATTGACCTTTCAAAACCAGGTCATGCGATTAGTCCAATCCTATATAACGGCGAGTTATTTGAAGAAATTGGTCGCGGCATAGATGGCGGATTCTATGCCCAGTTAATCAATAATTATTCATTCGAGGATAATAATCCACTTGATGGCTGGTCATTAGTTAATCCTGGGTCAGCCAGAGGAGCTAAAATTCATCGCACAGAGACGAGTAAGTATTATTCCGATTTTAAGTTTAATCCACAGGGATCATCCCGCGGAGCTTTATACGCGCAAACATCTGGTGAAACTGGTCAGTTAAACAGTAACCAATTTCATTGTCTTAAATTAGATATTACCTCAGTCAGTTCCGGAAGTGTTGGCGTAGCTAATGCAGGTTATTGGGGTATCAGATTAGATAGTAATACGACGTATAAAGTATCTTTTTTTGCCAGGAAAGATGCCAATTTTAATGGGACAATTACTGTAAAACTTGAGAGCAATGACGGCCAGGTTTATGCTTCTTCAGATATTTTTACTCCCACCACCAGCTGGCAGAAGTTTACTTGCGACCTGGTAACATACGGTATTTCGGCTATAGAAGGGAACAACCGTTTTGTAATATATGGTTCCACCACCGGTTCTCTATATTTTGACGTGGTCAGGGTTATGCCACCAACCTATAAAGACCGGCCCAATGGTATGCGACTTGATATAGCAAATTTGCAGGCTGCACTAAATCCAAAACTCATCCGATTCCCGGGAGGATGTGATGTGGAACATACAAGTGTTGATAGTGGCTGGAACTGGAAAAATGCCATTGGCCCAATTGAGCAAAGACCCGGGGTATATGAGCAGCGCTGGGGTTATCACAATAGTCAGCAATTTGGTTTGGATGATATGTTACAAATGTGCGAAGATTGGGGGGCTGAGCCGATATATTGTACTTCGATGTCATTCGCCGAAGGTTTTGGCGCTGCCCCGATGGATAAAATGCAGCCATTTATTCAGGACGTATTGGATTTAATTGAGTATGCGAATGGTGACGCACAAACTAATAAATGGGGGAAGCTGCGAGCTGCAAATGGCCATCCCGCACCATATAACCTCAAATATATTGAAGTCGGTAATGAAAATGGACGTCAAAAAGGCTATATGGAACGATATGCTTTATTCTATAATGCAATTAAAAAGGCCTATCCTGATATGAATTTAATTATTAATAGTATCCTGGGCGACCAGAAAGCAGACATAATTGACGAGCATTTTTATA
>JAPLEB010000097.1 GCA_026391555.1 Bacteroidia bacterium
ATCCCTTTATTGCTGACGAGAGTGGCTATATTGATGAGGTTATTGATCCGGCTATGACAAGAAAAAAGATAATCTCAGCATTAAACGCACTTAATAATATATGGGGTAAAGTGCCGGCAAGGAAACATGGGAATATGCCCCTCTAAGGTGAAAGGTGAAAGGAGAAAGGAGAAAGGTGAAAGGAGAAAGGTGAAAGGAGAAAGGTGAAAGGAGAAAGGCGAAAGGCGAAAGGTGAAAGGTGAAAGGCGAAAGGTGAAAGGTGAAAGGCGAAAGGGAAAATATATAAATACACTTTTTAAATCCCCTCCCTGGAGGGGTTAGGGGTGGGTTAGAAAGTAAAAAATCATTCTAACAAGTTATGATACAGAATATTAAAAATATGAAGATAAAGAGGATATTAATCGCGAACAGAGGTGAAATTGCGGTCAGGATAATGAATACTGCCCGCATGATGAATATTGAAACTGTCGCTGTTAAAACGGCTGTTGAACCTAATGCAATGTACCTTACATCGGCCGATGTGATTTTTGATAATACAGAGGATACATCTGAAATTCCTGTTTTTCTCGACATCGAGAAAATAGCCATAGCCCTGAAGACAAATGCAAATGCTGTCCATCCCGGGTACGGTTTCCTTGCTGAGAACGCTTACTTTGCCCAAAAATGTATTGACAACAAAATAATTTTCATCGGTCCTTCTCCTGATGCTATTTATAAAATGGGGAACAAAACTATTGCAAGAAAGATTGCCTTAGCTGGTGGAATTCCGATGGCAATGGGAAGTGAAGGCAATATATCCAATGAGGAAGAAGCTGTTGTTATAGCAGAAAAAATTGGTTATCCCGTAATAATAAAGGCTGCATCCGGAGGTGGGGGAAGAGGTATGAGGATTGTACGAAAATCCGAAGAGATGGAGAAGATGTTCATCATTGCCAGAAAAGAGGCAGAAAAAGCCTTCAACGATCCTTCGGTATTTGTCGAAAAATATATTGAAAATCCAAAACACATTGAATTCCAAATACTTGGAGACACTAAAGGCAATGTAATACATCTTGGAGAAAGAGAGTGTTCTATTCAGAGGAAACATCAGAAACTTCTTGAAGAAGCTCCGTCATGCGCATTGGATGAAAAGCTCAGGAAAAAGATGGGTACAATGGCTGTCCAAATTGCAAAAGCAGTCGATTACCATTCAGCCGGAACAGTTGAGTTCCTTCTTGACTCTGATAAAAATTTCTATTTCATGGAAATGAATACCAGGATTCAGGTAGAACATCCTGTGACTGAAATAATTACCGGAATAGATCTGATAGAACAACAGATCAGGGTCGCCAATGGAGAAGAGCTAAAATACAAGCAAAGCGATATTATACTAAATGGGTGGGCCATTGAGTGCAGGATAAATGCAGAAGATGTTCAGGCAGGATTTGCTCCCGACCCGGGGAAAATTGAAAGCTTAAATATGCCCTCTGATCCATGCGTAAGAGTAGATACCGGCGTCCAGGCAGGTTCTTCAATAGTTGCAAGTTATGATTCGATGATATCCAAACTGATCGTTAAGGGGAAGGACCGGAAGGAAGCAATCAAAAATTGCAAAATGGCTCTGGATAAAGTTTGGATTAAAGGAACAAAAACGACACTCCCATTCTTCAGGATGCTGGTGCGCCATCAGAAATTCCAGGATGGTACCTTTACAACTACATTTATTGAGAAGGATATTGAAAAGTACTATTTCAACAGCGAATATGAAGAGATGCTTGCAGCCTGGTTGGCTACCAAGTTATTTGTTGAGGAAAACCTGAATGATGATAGTATCAATATTGATTTCAAACGTGGGAAAGAAATGAGTCCATGGTTGTTAAATAAGAGAATTAATCAATTTTAAATTAAGCTATTAATAATGGCAAACGACAAACTTCAGATAAAGAAGCTATATGCACTTTCATCGGAAAACAGGAAATTCAGTTTTTCCCTTCCTCTGAAGCAAACGATCAGGATTGGGAAAAGGGAATATGAAGTTAAACTGAAGGCAGATGAGAAACTGGGCACCTATATTTTATGGAAGAACCGGAAGTACCCTGTTGAGATTGTACGCTCCCGTCAGAATAAATATGAGATTCTTTTTAACGATATAAGTTACACATTTACTGTTGAGACACCCTTCTCGCTTCAAAGGATGAAGGTCTTGAATTCGAAGAGAGGTAAGGTTGAACAGGAGTTTATTAAAGCTCCCATGCCAGGGAAAATAATCGATGTGTTAGTGAGAGAAGGCTCTACTGTTCTCAGGGGACAACCTGTTTTGATACTCGAAGCAATGAAGATGCAGAACGAGATATTATCTCCTGTTAATGGTGTCATAGTAAAAGTCTCAGCCAGGGCCAATACGAATGTAATGAAGGATGATCTCCTCGTTGAGATAAAAATATCTTAAAGAGTTCTTCCTGCTTCCTGCTTCCTGCTTCCTGCTTCCTATTTCCTATTTTCTACTTCCCTGAAAAACACCTCATAGGTCTTTTCATACCATTTGTATGATCAGACCTGCCGTTTGTTGATTAACCCTTTTCCGGTATTAAGTAATAGCATAATTTCGTTGAGAAGATTAATACAAAGACTTCTTCAAAAAGAAAAATGTTTTGGACAGACAGTCAATAAAAAGTGTTATTTGAAATTAAAATTATTAACAATTAATTAATTCTTTAAAGTCATGAAAAAGATGTTTTTTGCAGCATTACTATTAGTAGCTTTTAGTTCTGCTTCGTTTTCGAGAGAATTTATTGCTGGTGGAAAAACCCATTCAGTATTAGGTGACTACAAGATTGAGATAGCCGACAATCCGGTAACCATTAACGGTGAAGTACTTAAAACTTTAGTAATCAGCTATCAGAACTCCCCTTTGGAGGTTACAGTCGTAATACAGAAAGGCAAGAAGTGCAAAAACTATATTGTACTTTCTGATAAACTTTCCGTTCAGTATGTCTGTAACGAAAATTATTTCGGTGTCGAAAAACTCGACAAATCCTTAGAAAAGGATGGTTATACAACGTCCGATGCAGCTATGAACAGGGGTGAATATTTCCATCAGAAGGTTTTAGCTCCCGGGAAAAGAGGCGAGATTGAGAACACACAGCTTATAGCAGCATACTTCCCTATGCTTCTTAAAGACACCAAAGAGGCTCTTGCAACAATGTAAAGATCTCTTTGCGGCCGCTCGGCCAATCCTGGTTTCAGGTTTTAATTTAACTTAGAAAAGACATCTTCGGATGTCTTTTCTTGATTTCAGGAAAGGTGTAAAGAAGAAATCAATTAAAAATTAATAAGAAATCAGGAATTTGAAATTGATCTCGCTGAAGGGGGAACGAGATCATGCTCGTGGCAAAAAACAATTCTTCAATATTTCGAAATCATACCATTGAATCAATGTGAAAACTGGTTATTACCTTCTTTTATTCCGACTATGCTATGAAATATGCAGTTTGTATAATCAAATCTGCCAAATGTTGATTAATTAAAAAAATCAGAAAGTAAATAGATTATTTTGTTAGCATGACTTAGTCATGAAAAGCGACAGTAAATAAGTAATCAAAGTATTCCATATTTATTAATTATTAACCTAAACTGAATGAAATGAGAAAAATTATTTTGCTATTCTTATTTTTTTGCGGACTCGTTTTAACAGCTGGAGCTCAGCAAAAAACGATCACTGGTACTGTTAAAGGGGTGGAGGATGGACAGCCTGTTATCGGATGTACAGTACAGATAAAAGGGACAACTACCGGTATCACAACAGATATGAACGGTAAATTCACCTTGGCAATTCCTCTTTCCGCCACGACTCTTGTTTTTTCTTATGTAGGTATGAAAACCCAGGAGGTTGAGATTTCCGGACGTACTGCACTAAATATAATAATGGAGCCGGAACTACTTGGCTTGAGTGAAGTAGTAGTAACAGCCCTTGGTATCTCACGCGAAAAGAAAAGCCTTGGATACTCCGTCCAACAGATTGGTGGAGAAGAACTCAACACTGCACGTGAGACAAACTTTGTTTCATCAATGTCAGGAAAAATATCAGGAGTCGCTATAAAACAGCCAAATACTATGGGTGGTTCCGCTAATATTGTTATTCGTGGTAATGCCTCTCTGCTGGGCAATAACCAGGCATTATTTGTGGTTGATGGTATACCTATAGATAATAGTATTACAAATACAGAAATGCAGAAATCCGGCGGTGGTGGCTATGACTATGGCAATGCTGCCATGGATATAAACCCTGATGATGTTGAGTCAATTTCTGTACTAAAAGGGGCTGCAGCAAGCGCCCTGTACGGTTCGCGGGCTGCAAATGGTGTTGTTCTTATTACAACAAAAAAAGGAATAAAGAACAAGGGATTAGGTGTTTCCATCAACTCGAGCCTGATGGTGAGCGCGATTGACAAATCAACTCTCCCGAAATATCAGAAAGAATACGGAGCCGGTTATGGCCCGTATTGGGAAAGTGCAGATGGAAATTTTGAACTTGGCGACTTAAACGGTGATGGAACAGATGAACTGCTGGTTCCGACTCAGGATGATGCTTCATGGGGTGCCAAATTTGATCCAAACCTGATGGTGGTTCATTGGGATGCTATGGACCCTCTTGCATCGAATTATGGTGAGACAAGACCCTGGGTATTCCCAAAACACAGCATTGAAGCCTTTTTTGAAACAGGAATGAAGTATACTAATAACATTGCTTTCGATGGAGGAAATGATCTTGGCTCATTCAGGTTATCATATACAAATGTCGATGAGAAAGGTATCCTTGCAAACAGCTCAATCAAAAGGAATACAGTAAATTTTACCGGATCGTACGATTTATCGGACAAGTTGAAAGTTGAAGCCAATACCAACTATATCACAGGCAAAGCAGTCGGAAGGTTTGGAACAGGATATGATGAACAGAATCCGATGATGTCTTTTTCCCAATGGTTTGAGACTAATGTCGATGTCAAGGATCTGATGAATAACTATAAGTCACCAATTGACGGTACTCAAAGAGGTTGGAACTACAAATTCATTCCTACACCAGAAGCACTTCCAAGAATCTATTATAACAATAATCCCGCCTGGGTTCGTTACGAAAACTTTAACAATGACGGACGCGACAGATTCTTCGGTTATGGAAAATTAAGCTATAAAATTGCCAAGTGGGCAACACTTGAAGGAAGGATTGCCAATGATTTCTATTCCGAATACCAGGAGAGGAGAATTGCAATATCAACCGCATCAGCCGGTTCATTACCTGATTATACCAAGTACGTCCGTACTTTTAATGAATTCAATGCCGATATAATGCTGAGGTTTCAGAAAGATTTTGGAAAGATTTCAATAAACGGAATGACAGGGAGCAGTACCAGGTCGAATACGGTCAAATCTCTCAATTCAAGCACTGTAGGAGGACTTTCACTCCCTGATTATTTCGCGCTTGACAATTCAATGGCTCCGGTCTTAATAATGGAAAATGAAGTTTTCCAGAGAATCAACAGCGTTTATGGAAATCTGTCAACCGGCTTTAACAGAGCTATTTATGTCGATTTCACGGCGCGATATGACAAATCATCAACCTTACCCGAAGGAAATAATGGTTACTTCTATCCTTCAATATCTACCAGTTTCATACTTTCTGAACTTGAAGGATTAAAATCACTTGGATTTCTGTCTTTCTTAAAAACAAGAATAAACTACGCCCAGGTAGGTGCTGATGCTCCTGCTTATAAAACGAAGCCAAGCTATATTGCCGGAAGACCTTGGGGAAATTTACCATTGTTCTCCTTACAGAATAATTTCTATAACACAGAAGTTACACCGGCATTATATAATCCTGATTTCCTGCCTGAAAGGACAAAAAGTATTGAAGCAGGTATTGAAGCACGCTTTGTAAATAATCGTTTCGGGTTTGATTTCTCATTTTATAAGAATAACTCGTTTGATCAGATCATACCTCTCGAAACATCAAGAGCTTCAGGGTATAGTGCTATTTATATAAATGCCGGTGAAATTCAGAACACGGGGTATGAACTTACACTGAATGCAATACCTGTCCAGGTAAATGACTTCTCATGGACAATTAATCTGAACTGGTTTAAAAATAAAAATAAGGTTGTTAGCCTGATCCCGGATATCGATAATATTCTTCTTTTCGGAGCTTGGGATGTTTCTATCAATGCTACTGTCGGTCAACCTTATGGCGCAATTAAAGGTACCAATTTCGTGTATCTTAATGGCAAAAAAGTAGTGGATGAGGATGGTTTCTTTCTCAAGTCAGATGATGAACAGGTTATTGGTAATATAAATCCTGACTGGAATGCCGGTATACAAAACTCTCTGAGATACAAGGGATTATCATTCAACAGCTTAATTGACATACAGATGGGTGGTGATGTTTACTCTGTCAATACAAAGCACGGACAGGCAACCGGACTTTATGAAGAGACAGCCGGTCTGAATGCCAAAGGGAATCCGAAACGTGATCCTTTAGAAGAGGGAGGCGGGGAACTCTTCCCGAATACTGTTCATGAAGATGGAACTCCCAATACTACTTATTATCCATGTAGTGAATGGGGAACTGCCTACAGTTATGAAAATTCTCCGACAGCAAGATATGTCCTTGATGCCTCATATGTAAAATTACGTGAATTGTCTCTTTCATATAATCTTCCGAAATCTCTCCTTGGGAAAACCTTTATCAAGGATGCTGCAGTTTCATTAGTGGCACGCAATTTATGGATCATAGATAAAAGAACACGTCATATAGATCCTGAATCAGCAACAAGTGCAGGAAATTACCAGGGGATTGAGGATGGAGCTTATCCGTCTACAAGAACCTATGGGTTAGATCTTAAAATTTCATTTTAATTACAAGAAAAATATAGAATTATGAGACCTTTAAAATATATTATATTACTATTATTGGGAGCACTCTCTTCATGTGAGCTTCCGGATAATGTGAATCCAAAAATGGCGGATAAAGTTAACGGTCCGTCTGTCTTCACCATGGCTGAGGTACAGATGATCGAACAGATTAACAGTCTCGATCAGAATCAGAACATTTCGAGGCTGCTGGCACAATATTATGCTCAGACGACTTATTATAGCGAAAGTCAGTATAATTTTTACGATAGAAGTCTTCCCGACAATATGTGGCAGGCATTGTACAGGGATGCACTGCTTGACTTCAAAGAAGCCAAAAGATTATCTGATCTTGATGTGACAATTACTTCAGAAGTTGCTGCAAATCAAAAAGCCATTAATGACATTCTTGAAGTTTATTGTTATCATATACTGGTTGATGTAAATGGAAATGTTCCCTATTCTGAAGCTCTCCAGGGCAGAGAAAATCCTTCTCCTGCCTACGATGATGCCGCAACTATTTATACTGACCTTATAAACAGGTTAACTGCAGATGCTACTGCACTTAATCCTGCTTTTGGAAGTTATGGTGTGGCCGACGTCATGTATCATGGAGATGTTGCTTCCTGGATCCTTTTTGCCAATTCATTACAGCTTCGTCTCTCAATGAGGCTGGCAGATGTAAATCCGACATTAGCGAAGAGCAAAGCTGAAGCTGCTATTGCACGTGGCGTTTATACAGATCAGTCTCAGTCAGCGGAACTTGTTTATTATGGCCTCACACCTCATGTCAATTCTATTTATTCTCAAATAGTGGAACAGGGACGTTGGGATTTTGTTGCTGCAAATACAATTGTTGACACAATGAATGCAGTAAATGATCCGAGAAGACCCTACTATTTTTCATCTATTGACGGAGAATTTATAGGTGGATTATATGGTTACAGCAATGTATATGAACAGTGTTCAAGTTTTTCAGACAGGATGTTGGAGGCTGACTTTCCTGCAACACTAATTGATTTTGTAGAGGTTAAATTCTTATTAGCTGAAGGTGCTGCAAGAGGATTTAATGTAGGTGGAGGCACTGTTGAATCTCTTTATAATGAAGCGGTTACACAGAGCATATTAGCCTGGGGAGGGAATCTTGCAGAAGCTGCAACCTACATGGCACAGCCTGAGATAGGGTATTCAACAGGAAGCACCGCTGGTGATTTCAGGAAAAAGATTGGTTTTCAGAAATGGATTGCCTTGTATAACCGGGGGCTGGAAGGTTGGGCTGAATGGCGCAGATTCGATACTCCGATCTTTAATATCCCAAGGAGAAAAACCGTTAATGATATTCCAATGAGAATGCCTTATCCTTATAATGAAAATAACCTGAATTTAACGAATTATACATCGGCCTCGGCTGCTATTGCAGGGGATCTCGTTTCTACAAAGCTTTTCTGGGACAAATACTAGAATAGTTTTAAAAGGTATTTAGAAATACCTGATTAATATAAAAAATGCATAGAAAGGCTGTTTAGGTACCAGCAGCCTTTCTTTCTTTTTATAACTGTCAATACCAATCTTGCACATAATTTTGCAATCAGTATGTGTCATCTGTCAATTCAAACCTACCATCTGTCAATTGGGATAGAGATTGTTCAAACGGGAAATTTATCTTTGGAAATCTGTGGATACTTTCTGATCGTATCGACATTTACTTCAGAATAGAATTATTGAAGATGCTTCCACTTTTCATATATTTGTATAATGCTTATATACTGCAAGTTTAAATATGAAAAATTTTAAACAACCTATAATTATCTTTTTTCTTATTGGATGTACCTGTTTTACCTCTTTGGCATCATTGAGTCTTTCACAAGGTATTGGTTTCAAAAATAAATCTAAAACAGCAAATGACACTTCTGATGTTAACAGGTACATCCGGAATGCACTTGCTTATTTTCCAGAATCCAGGAAGAATAATTATATGAATCCAAATATTGATACACCTGAATTAAATTACATTGATTATATTAAAGCAAATATTGACACAGCTGAATTAATTTGCGTTGAAAATAATATTGAATTTCCTTCGCTGCTGCACCTTGCCAGGGCAGAGTATTTTTTTCTTACCAGTGATTACAGAAGTTCATCAGTGGATGCAACTATTGCCATGAAAAAGTCAAATAGTTCAGGTGAAACAGATGTACTTGCCAAAACAATGAATTTTCTGGGACGGTACAGTCTTCGCACTGGATTTTATCAGGAAAGTATCGATTATTTCAACAACAGCATAGCTATTGCAAAGAAAAACAAATTAAGAGGCATAATACCACGAAACTATGATAGGCTGAAAGATGTTTACGATGCTCTAGGCAACCTGAAAGAATTTCGTAATACCTTGTATAAGCTAATCGATGCTGCCTCCAAAGAGAATGACACAGTATATCTGGAAATAGGTTATTGGAGACTTGGAACTTCCCTGACTGATAAAGAGCGCGATTTTAGTCTTGCCGATTCACTTCTGAAAATATGTCTTGATATTTCATTAATAAGGAAAGATACCACATTTATAGCATTGTCATTAGCTAATTTAGGTTGGAATAACTACACTGTAAAGAAGTATGATTCCGCGATCAAATATTATAACAGATCCCTCACATACAGTATTCCTGCAAAGATATACTTCATCTCAGACAATTCTTTTGGAAACATTGGTACAATATACCGGGATATGGGAGATACTGAAAAATCATTAAAGAACTACCATAAATCAATTGATCAGGCCAAATTGGGAGAGGATGTATACTCTCTGTCATGGGTTTATCAGGACATGAGTGAAATGTATCTCCGGATAAGAGATACATCAAATGCATACAAAAGTTATGTTCTTTTCAAAAAATACAGCGATGCCCAAATAAAAACAGCTAATAACCAGGGACTTACCGATGCCAAGATACGGTATGAAGCAGATACTCATAATAAAGAAGTTGAGCTGCTATCTTTGAAGTTGAGGAACCAGCGACTCATGATTTATGGCTATACCGGGTTATTTGTGTTAATCCTCGCGATAGGAATACTGATCTTAAGCCGGGCAAAGATTAATGCAAAACGGCGTATGAGCGAAATGAACCGGAAGATATCTGAAGTCACACAGGCAAATCTACGGCAACAGATGAATCCACATTTCATATTCAATACTCTGAATTCTATACAATATTATATGTACCAGCACGATAAGCTGGCAACAAACAACTACCTCACCAAGTTTTCAAGTCTCATGCGAAAAGTGCTTGAAAATTCACAGCATACATCAGTTCCGCTTCGCGATGAACTTGATGCATTGAATCTTTACATGGAGCTGGAAATGATAAGATTTAAGGATAAATTTGATTATGAAATCAAAGTTGATGATGAGATAGATACTCTTTTATACAAAGTACCGACAATGCTTATTCAACCTTATGTTGAAAATTCAATTTGTCATGGACTCATGCCGGGAGAGGGTAAGGGATCTCTTAAAATTGATTTAAAACTGGAAAAGGAGTATATTTCCTGTACGATTAAAGACAATGGAATAGGTCGCGAAGCGGCCCAGGAGAAAAAAAGAAAGAGTGAAAACAACCATAACTCATTGGGAACACAAATCGCTACTTCCAGATTGGATCTTGTTAATGCACTCTACGGTACCAGTTTAAAAACAATTTATACTGACCTTAAAAATGAAAATGGTGAACCGGAAGGAACCCGTGTAGAAATCCAAATTCCGATAATGACATGAATCATAAGCTAATAACAATTATTATTGATGATGAACCTGATGCAGTGGATTTCATCTCCTCAATTATTGGGGAATATTGCCCTGGCCTTGAAGTAACTGGTAAGGCGCATAATGTAAAAGATGGTGTTCAACTCATAAAGGAGATAAAACCGGAACTGGTTTTCTTAGATGTTGAAATGCCTAACGGGACAGGCTTTGATCTGCTGACTCATTTCCCGGAAAAGGACTTTGATGTGGTATTTATCACAGCTTTTAACCATTATGCTATTAAAGCAATTAAGTTCAGTGCGGTGGATTATATCCTGAAACCGATAAATATTAACGAGTTCATTGAGGCAGTAAACAGGGTTATCCATAAGCGCTCAACTAATTCATTTACAGGTAATGAAAATTTTGAGGCTCTATTAGAGAATATCAGGACTGCAAATCCGACAAGACTTGTTATTCCAACCTCCGATGGAAGAGAATATCTTAATCCGAAAGATATTATCCGTATTGAAGCAGACAGAAGCTATTCATGGTTTTTTATTAACAACAAACGCAAGATACTTGTTTCAAAACATCTTAAGGAGTTTCAGGATCTTCTTAGTGACCGGAACTTTTTCCGTCCACATAATTCACACCTCATTAACCTCGATTTTGTCAAGAAATTTGTACGGCACGACGGAGGGTATATTGAAATGACTGATGGCTCCCAAGTCCCCATTTCAAGAAACAGAAAAGACCTGTTCCTTGCTCACATGTCGAGATATACCGGGTAAAAGGGGAAAACTCAGTTCGTGTGCTTTTTTAAAAAATGGCGGAAGAATATCAGAATACAGCCAAATGTAATTACCATGCATATTGCTCCGTAAATAAGGCTCTCAACAGGAACAGAGCATACCCATGCACAACTTGACCAATACAATGGTGAAAAAAATGCAAAATAATTCCAGGGATGATGAAGAAGCAACCCTAACGGGACCGCAATCAGAAAAATTCCATAGAGTTTTGAAAGGGCTATCCCTCCTATCCTGCTACCGGCAAGACTCCCGATAAAGAGAAAAACAAAGGGTGTTTGGGTTGCCAGAAGTAAAGAGATATAAAGTGATCTCAACCATCCCTGGGTTGGAACCGGATCAGTAACAAAAATGATGAGCAGTAACAAGAGGAAACTCAGAGAGAATGGAATTATTATCCTCATTATCAGAAAGTTATTTTTGATGGCAGAAGTTACCGGAATGATTTTATCATCATTTTTATTGCATTTATCAATAAACAGAAGAGCATATAAAACACCAATGAGTACCGGAACCATGGAAATTACGGTAATAGCGACAACGGTATAGTAGCAATTAAGCTGGAAGCCTTTCTTTGAAAAGATAAAATCAGAAATCAAAGGAAAAGCAAGTTTCAGGAAAATAATAAGCAGGAACGGAGAGAGGATAGCTATTATAAGTATCGGGTCCCGGATAATGGATTTAATATCAGCTTTAAACAAACTTCTTAACATGCTCCACATAATTCTTAAACTGTAATGAATGAAAGAATAGAAGTTTCTCACTCTGAAGAAACCTCTTAAATTTTTCTATCTTTTTACGGGAATATGCTTTAGAGTACCAACAAGAAAATCCCAGAATTTTCCGACTGAAGCGATATTAACCTTTTCATCCGGGGAATGAGGAAACCTGATTGTAGGGCCGAATGAGATCATATCGAGGTTTGGATAAACGCCACCAATAAGACCACATTCGAGACCTGCATGGATAGCCTTTATTTCAGGGATTTTTCCGAACATATCTTTGTAAACGATACCCATTGTATTAAGAATCGGTGACTGCATGTTTGGTTTCCAACCCGGGTAACCACCTTCAAGTTTAACTTCCGCATTAATTAAATGGAATACTGCGGCAATTTTCCAGGCGTTTGCCTCTTTAGCAGAGTCAACTGAACTTCTGCACAGGTTATATGCTTCAAACTTTCCTTCTTTGATTTTAACAATAGCAAGGTTATTAGATGTCTCCACCAGACCTTTCATTGCCTGACTCATTCTGATAACCCCGTTCGGACAGATAAAAACCGCTCTGATAATTCTGTATTGATCACCCTGGTTGAGTACTTTGGCAGGGACTTTTACTTCTTCAAAAGTAAACGACATATCTGGCTCTGTATCAGAGAATTCTGCTCTGTACATTTTTTCATAACCCTTAACAAACTTTTCAAATTCTTTTGCTTTAATTTCGGGTACCAATACGATTGAATAGGATTCCCGGGGTATTGCATTTCGAAGATCTCCTCCTGCCGCTTCAGAAAGCCTTATTCCAAAATCAGATTCAGCCTGCATCAAAAAACGAAACATAAGTTTATTCGAATTGGCCCTTCCCATGGCAATATCAACACCTGAATGACCGCCCTTCAGACCCTTGGCAAATACTTTGAAGGCAGTCATTCCCCTGGGTGCAGATTCTTCAGCGCAGATTTTAACAGCACTTACATCTATTCCACCAGCGCAACCTACATAAAGTTCGCCTTCATCCTCAGAATCAAGATTCATAAGAATATCGCCATTAAGCAACCCTTTTTTGAGTCCGAAAACACCTGTCATACCGGTCTCTTCATCAATTGTAAAAAGAGCTTCAATTGGTCCATGCGAAATATCCTTCGCCGCGAGCACTGCCATTGTTGCTGCAACTCCAATACCATTATCTGAACCAAGAGTTGTACCATTGGCTCTTACCCATTCCCCTTCGATAAGTGTTTCGATAGGGTCTTTTTCAAAATCGTGCTTTTTATCGCTGTTTTTTTGAGGCACCATATCTAGATGTGTCTGAAATATCACACCTTTCCGGTTTTCCATCCCTTTTGTGGCCGGTTTCCGAATAATTACGTTACCGACTTTATCTACTTTAGTTTCGAGGTTATGTTTATTACCAAAATCCACCATATACTCAACAATCTTTTTCTCTTTTTTTGAAGGACGGGGTATTTGTGTAATTTCATGGAAGTAGTTCCATAATTGTTTCGGTTCCAGTTTACGTATGTCGCTCATTTTAAATATGTATTAAATTTCAACTATTATCCAATAAAATTAATACAATTTGGCAACATAAACAATGAAAATTTGAAACTGCAGAGGAAATTAACCACACTATTATTTCGACGAAAAATCACCTTAAGAAATGTGACAAAAAATTAATGCCCGAATACTTTTGAATTTCATTCCAATATTATTACTTTGTGGCACCTGATTATGAAAGCTTTTAAAATGTAATTAAAAAGAGATGAACAACTTATCATTTCTTCACAAGTCAATAAACCTGCCAAATTTTAAAATAAGATATTAATATTTGCAAAATGACATTCCTATATATTGTTGTAGCATTAGTTCTGATATTTGACTTTCTTAATGGATTTCACGATTCAGCTAATTCCATTGCAACGGTTGTATCCACAAAAGTTCTTTCCCCAATTGCTGCTGTAATAATGGCTGCTTTCTTCAATTTTATTGCATTTACAGTCTTCCCGTTAAAAGTTGCACACACTATTGGTAAAGGAGTTGTTAATCCTGATGTACTGAATCTTACAGTAATTGCTGCAGCCCTTATTGCTGCAATTACCTGGAACCTGCTTACCTGGTGGTGGGGGCTTCCTTCAAGTTCCTCTCATACCCTGGTAGGGGGACTTATTGGTGCTGCTGTGTCACATTCGGGGGTTAGTTCCATTGTGTTTGCAGGAGTTATAAAAATAGTTTTATTCATTTTTATTGCCCCTGTCATTGGAATGGTAATGTCGTTCATAATTTCCACTATTGTTGTTTATATCTTCAGAAAGCTTACACCTTCAAATGTTGATAAGTATTTCCGGAGGTTACAAATTCTCTCCTCATCAACTTTCAGCTTAGGTCATGGGGGTAATGATGCACAGAAATCAATGGGTATAATCTGGGCAGCTTTAATTGTTTCAGGACTAGCCACCAAAGATGATCCAATTGCTCTGTGGATAATATTGTCTTGTCAGTCAGCTATTGCACTTGGAACACTTTTCGGTGGTTGGAGAATTGTTAAAACAATGGGACAAAAGATCACCAAGCTGAAACCATTTGAGGGATTCTGTGCTGAGACATCAGGAGCATTAACACTTTTTGGCGCTACACATTTTGGGATTCCTGTCAGTACAACTCACGTAATAACAGGAGCAATAATCGGAGTCGGCGCCCGTAAAGGTGTTTCAGCAGTCAAATGGGGTGTTACTACAAAAATTTTCTGGGCGTGGATACTTACAATCCCAATAAGTGCAGTCATTGGAAGTATAATGTATCACTTTTTCAAATGGATATTTTAGCCTGTTTGATTGAATTTATTTAGTAATAATTAAAAAACATAATATGAATATTGATAAATTTCTTAAATTTTTTGTGCCGAAAGACCACTCCTTCTTTCCGCTTTTTGAAAGTGATGCACAAAACCTGGTTAAAGCAACTGAACTTCTTAAAGAGCTTATGTCAAGCACAGAAATAGAAGAGCATGAAAGGATCCATAAAGAAATAAAGGACGTTGAGCATATAGGTGATGAGATTACTGATAAAACTTACGCTCAACTTAACAAATCGTTTATAACCCCTTTCGACAGGGAAGATATTCATGAACTGACCG
>JAPLEB010000006.1 GCA_026391555.1 Bacteroidia bacterium
CGAATGAAAATAGATTTTAAAAATAATAGACCAAAAGGATTTAATAATAAAGAAGATAAGTTTTTAATCCCATTAATAAATGAGATAGAGAAACTTATTACAGAAACTCAAATTCTATATTCACATGATACTATAAAATTAGACAAAAAACAAAGACAAATATTATCAACTCTGATAATTGAATTTGCGGAAGATTTACATTGTGAAATCGGGCTTTGGAATAGTGTAGAGTATTACAATAAACATTTGTTCAACACACCCTTGCCTCTTTTTGTAAATAGCGAAAATGAAATAAAGCAAGTGTTCGATGTAAGCAGAATGAAATGCTTTATTCATACCATCTTTTTTGAATTTAAACCTGATTTAGTTTTAGCACCCAATCACAATGATTTAAATTTACTCGCCAAAAATGTTTCTGCATTTTTGTCCGAAAAGTTTCAGAATGTTCCCAAAATTTCAAGTATAAAAGAGTATCTGGCGCAAACCAATGATTTCGGTTGGGATTTTAAGCGTAAGTTGGTTTGGATTGGCATAAATTCATATTTATTTAGGCTTAGTTGTTATCGATACATAGCCGAAAACAATAATGGGAAAATGGAAATTGCATCCATTGACGATTTTGTTTGCCAGGAAAATACAATATGGTCGGGGTTAGGAGTAATAGACATATTAGCCAAAACTCTTGATTTACCTGATAAAATAAATAATGATGTAAGGAGTTGGTATGAACGATATATTTCATACTATCGTGTTGTCTCGTCAACAGCCAACACTTTGACGTTAGAAAATATAATCAACGAAACCCGGTATAAAGTGCGTTTGGATACTGGACAAAATAATGTATTTAAAGCAGGCAATATTATTTTTGGAGGCATTGTTCCGTATGGTGATTATTGGTACTGGTCCGGAGTGCAAAACGATTGTGGCAAATTAGACAAAAATGTTATTGATAAATTGAAAAAAGATTTTATAAGAAAAGCGTCAAGAATAATCTATCGTTACGACAAACAACTTTTAAACAAAGCCAAAGAGAGCGTAAAGCAACACTATAAAGATTTTATTGCTTTTTTTGGTAGTGAATTGATGACTTTTAAGGATGGGCTTTCAATGGCTGCCGCATTACAAAAAAAAGATAGACAAAAATACGAATCACTTTCCAGGAATGAATTAGAAATACATATGAAGAAACACGGATTGAAAAATCCTTTCCCTCGAATGCATTTACCAGATGAATTACTTAACTCAGACGATGGAATAGGTGTATATTTTAATCCGGATGAAGGAATTGAAATAATGCCTGGTTTTGATGATATTATAAATGGACTTAAAAAGGAGGGTAAAGATTTAACAGATAATGAAAGCAAAGCAATTAGAAACTTTATTACTTCGGATGCTATTAGTCCAAAATTTGTGAGAACAATGATAGACAAGTATGGATTTAAATCAATAAAAGTTTCCCTTTTAATAAATTCAGAAATGAGAATTGTAGATTATTTATTACATAAATATAAAGGACAATATTTTAGAAATAAATATCCGGAAATAACACTTATAGATGAATAAATCAACTACCGGTTGCACTACATTAAAGGCACCGGGTTTTTTCCATGGAGTTATCAAGGAAATTTGTGATTTATTTGCAGTCTGTTTTCAGGTTTGTTGAGTGAGTTTTGGGTTGTCTATTGGTGTTGACTAATCCGGCAAACTAAGCCACTTTTAAAAGTTTTTACGGCCCGACATTCCGGAAATGCAGTTTTGCCTTCACTCGTTGCACCTTTGAACCGGTATATCGTTATGCCGTTATATCGTTATACCGTATTGTTGCCAAAAACATTAGAAGTGTTGTGCACTTACTTTCAGCGCAATAAGCCAATATAATAAAGCGCATCACTCAGATAAGAAGCCCGTTAGACAAGCTGGATATTTTTTAATAAAAAAGTTTATAACTAACTATACTTTATTAACTTCGTTTTTATAAGAATAGAGTTAAATAAATATAAATAACCACAATTGGATGAAAAGCAAGAACAAATTGATAGTCACCTGTTTATCAAGCTTCTTAAATCTTGTACGGGTTTCGCCTAAAGCGCAAATTAACGCAACTGGTTGCGATTATTGAGTTGTTAGCAGCAATGCTACAAAATACGCAATCGATGAATAAGCAAATATTGATATTAATTTTATCCTTTTACTTTATGAGCAATGTCCAAGCCCAATTAGAGAATTCAATTTTTGCAATTGTCCAGATTTCATATAATGTACCCGGAGAAGATTCTGTCATAGGGGGTATTCGAGGTACTGCATTTTTAATAAATGATTCAACTGTTCTTACAGCAAATCATATTTTAAACTCAAAGAATTACCAACCAAACCCAGGTTTCAAGTTTGCTCAGTTTTGGTTGTTAAATTGAGATAAAAATTTAATAATCCCACTTTCTAAGGACTATTTAAAATCAATAGAAGAAATTGATGCTACAATTATTATACTTCCAGAATCAGTACATTGTAGTCTTATAGTATCTGAATGCTCGGCTAATCTAAAGGACTCGGTCTATAATTTTGGTCATATAAAAGATAAAATGCCAATAACTAAGGCTCATTGGAAAAACAATCTTTTTGTAATAGATGAATACGACTTAGATAAATATGTGTCTGATAAAACTGGTGCAATCATCGAAATAAGGAAACAAACGATTAATTATAATGACGTGAAATTAAATGACGTTACTACACTTAAACCATCTTTTAAAGGCATTGCTGGAATGTCAGGAGTACCACTAATTAGGAATAATGAGGTAATTGGACTAATGTCTTTTGGGTTTCCACAAGATTCTGATATAAAAGATTCTGTTTTTGCAATCTCGATAGATGAAATTATGGTAAGACTAAAATAAGAAGCACAGCTGCTAACAAAAACTATATGTCAATTGCGGTTTCAGTGGTATGCAAGCAGCGGTTCGCCGCACAAACTTTTGTAGTACGCGGACAGGACAACTCCCGTAAATCCGGAACTGCATGTAGTTCCGACCGTTAGGCACAATAGAAAGATAATATGAGCAAGACTAAGATAACTTCAAAAAATCAGAGCGGTGGAATTACTGCTCAAAACGTATCTTTTGACAATGGCAGTAATCAATTCAATGTTCCAAATGACAATAAGAATGAGAAAAACTGGAAAAAGATAATTCTTATTATTAGCGGAATAATTGCATTCCTTGCCTCAGTTGTGACAATCCTTGCATACTTTGACATTTGTCCATTTAATAAAAATCAATAATCATGAGCAACCAAAGACGACGATTATTTGCAAAATTCCACCAAACAAACCAAAGTCCGCGAATATGAAAAACAAATTGACCAACTCGTCTATAAACTCTACCGCCTGACCGAGGAGGAGATATCAATTATAACGGGAAAATAGAAATAAACGTTAAAAAGGATTAAAATGTTTTTATCAGAATTAAAGATTTGGAACTTTAGAAAATACGGCTCAGGTGGAAATGGCACTCCCGGATTACATTTAAAACTTAACAAGGGTCTAAATTTACTCGTTGGCGAAAACGATTCAGGCAAAACAGCTATAATTGATGCAATAAAATACCTTCTACAAACTCAGAGTTATGATTACCAAAGGTTTGATGAAGAAGACTTTTTTCTACAACCTGGGCTAGAACCGACTGATACCAATAGAGCAAAATCTCTTAAGATAGAATGCATATTTCGCGGCTTTGATGCTGAAAATAATGAAGCAGCTAATTTTATTGAATGGCTTGGCATTGAAAAAAATTGTGATGGTCATGACCAATATTTTCTAAAAGTAATTCTGAATGCTGAACGTAAGGACAGAAAAATTACTTATGACATAAAGGCTGGCCCCGATGACGAAGGAACTCAACTTGATGGAGTTGCAAGGGATTTTCTAAGAATAACCTACCTTAAACCTCTAAGGGATGCGGAAAGTGAATTAATCCCCGGCAGAAGGTCCCGATTGGCTCAAATTTTAAAAAGTCATGAAGCATTTTCGTCTGTTCCGGAGGCGGATCACACAATAACCAAAATTGCTGAAAAATCGAATAAGCAAATTGAAGGTTACTTCAAAGGAAAAGGTGAAAACAATAGTGATATTCCAGACCAGTCCGGGAAGAACTTACTTTCAGATATAAACGAATATTTGAAAGAGTTCTTCACAGAAAAAGAAATTAATAAAATCGCTAAATTCACAATTTCAGGTCAAAGTTTATCGGGCATTTTAGAAAAACTTATTCTTGATTTTTCTGAAGGTAATTCGGGCTTGGGTTCTTATAACAGGCTATATATTGCTACAGAATTACTGCTCTTAAAGCGGACAAATTATTACGGATTGAAGCTCTTATTGATTGAAGAAATGGAGGCTCATTTACATCCACAAGCGCAGTTGAGATTAATCGAATATCTACAGGATGAGATAGCGGAGAAAACCGGTGTTCAATTAATAATGACAACCCATAGTCCGAATCTGGCTTCAAAAGTGAAACTTGGTAATCTTATTATCTGTAAGGATGGCAAAGCTTTCCCGATGGGAAGCGATTTTACCGAATTAGAAAAAGGAGATTATCTGTTTTTGGAACGCTTCTTAGATGTTACAAAGGCTAATTTATTTTTTGCGCAGGGGGTGATTTTGGTTGAGGGCGATGCAGAAAATATTCTGATTCCGGTTATGGCAGATATTCTTGGCAAGTCCTTTACCAAACATGGTGTATCGGTTGTTAATGTTCAAAGTACAGCTTTCTTGAGGTATTCAAAAATTTTCAAAAGAAAATTGGACAAAAAAATGGGTGTCAAAGTAGCTGTGGTAACAGATAACGACATTAAACCCGATTCAGCCCTTACACAAGAGCAGATTAAAGAAAAACGAACAGAGAAAGAAGCAAAATACAATGGGCAAGACGTAAGGACTTTCATTTCACCAGATTGGACTCTGGAATATGATATTGCTTTAAGTGAATTTAAAAAAGAGTTCTATACTGCCCTACTTCAGGCAGAGAAAATCCAAAATAGTGATACTTACGGTCTGACACCTGAAAAAATAACAGACATAAAACAAAAGGTTGAAACTGATTTTACGACCTGGACTTCCGAGCATAAAACAGAGCAAGAAATTGCAGAAGCGATTTATGAAGATTACATGCTGAATAAAAAGATTTCCAAGGCAATCATTGCTCAATGTTTTGCGGCTTTACTTAAAGAATGTGAAGGAATAAAAGAACGGATTGAGGGTGACGAGAAATTGAAATATCTTGTGGATGCCATTAAATATGTTACGGAATAACAAATGCAAATAATCATTACCAATGACGATATTTCTTGGGCAGAAAGTATTCTTTTACCGTCCAGTGAGCACTTCGATGAAGAACAAAAGGCTATAATAAGGAGTTTTGAAACCAAAGATATTCTTGCCTGCCCGGGTAGCGGTAAAACAGCGGCTTTGCTTGCCAAGTTATTGATTTTGTCCCGGCAAATGCCTCTTGAAAACAATAGAGGTATATGTGTGTTGACTCATACAAATGTTGCAATTGATGAAATTAAAAAAAAAGCAAGTTTAACTGCATCTAAATTATTCAGCTATCCTAATTTTTTCGGAACAATTCAAAGTTTTGTGGATAAATATCTTGCGATACCAGCTTATATCCAAAAATATAAAAAAAGACCAATATATATTGATAATGAGATTTTTAATTCGATTATCGAGAGAAGCTACAACACCTTGCACGCCGCAAGGACTTGGCTGGATAAAAAGAGAGATGGAGGATTGGAATATTTTCAAAGGCTACGATTTAATAAAGATAACTTCTGTATTTCTCAAAAAATTGATGGGCAAGCATTTATAGGTACTAATACACGAACCTATAAAGAAATCAATAGCTTAAAACTGCGCATTCTTGATTGGGGCTATTTGTGTTACGAAGATGCATACTCATTGGCATTCAAATACCTTAGGGAACATTCAGGTATCCGAGAACTTATCTCAAAGAGATTTGCCTATATTTTCATTGATGAAATGCAAGACTCAAGCACAACCCAATCTGAACTTTTGAATAATATCTTCACTGAAAATGTTGTTATCCAAAAAATAGGCGATTTAAATCAATCAATATTTGACTATGCCGCTGATTTGGAATGCGGATGGACAGTAAATAATGACAGTACTTTGTGTATTACAGGCAGTAAAAGATTTCCAAGCCTTATAGCAAGCAAGGTGGAAAACCTTTGTGTTCACCGACAGACCATAACGGGGAATGGCAGACAAAATGAAATTGCTCCTGTGATCATTGTTTATGATGATAACACTATTCAGCAAGTTCTAAATAAATTTGCTGAAATAATTATCAAAAATAATCTACATCAACATGAGAAAAGTATATTTAAAGCAGTTGGTTGGGTGGGTAAATCGCATGACAAAGAAAAGACTATACCAAGCTACTGCGGCGGCTACTCCAAAGAAATAAAAGTTAAAAGAACTGAATTTAGTAATCTGAAAAGTTATTTAGCCCCACAACCTCATAGTTTTATTTCTTCTGAAGGGGTTAATTTTTATAAGAAACGGTTAGTTGGGGCTTTCTTAAAGTGTTTAAGAATTACCGGAATAACTAACAATGGAAGACAATTCACAGAAAATAGATTACATAAACATATCTCTGAAAACAACCCGGATTTTTACCAAGATTTTAGGATTAGGCTTGCCAATTGGTGTTTGCAGATACACAAACAAGAAGAAGTTTTTGAAGAAATAAAATATTTTCTAACAAATGAATTTAGGGATTTTTTCAATTATCAGATGAATGGTGAGCTTAGAAATTTTATCAACTCTTCCGATTTGGAAGAGGATAATGAAAAAGCCCTCCAGAGTAATAATATATATAAATATTCTTCTGGAACAACCGAGATCGAAATTGAAGTTTCTACTATTCACGGTGTTAAAGGCGAAACGCATACAGCAACGTGCTACCTTGAAACTTTCTTCCGTGATTATGATATAAAGAGAATAATAAATTACATTAAAGGTGATAATACTGAGCCAAAACTAAAAACAGTAATACAAAATCTTAAAATGGCATTTGTAGGAATGTCACGTCCATCTCATCTTCTTTGCGTTGCGGTTCATCAGAATAGTATTTC
>JAPLEB010000017.1 GCA_026391555.1 Bacteroidia bacterium
GGCAAATTTTTCCATCCTGAAAGTTAAAAACCTGATGATCCTTTCATCTCGACGATATTGGATTTCAAGTTTTTCAATAAGATCGCCTGTGCCTTTAAACTCAACCAGGTAATAGAAGCCAGTCGACTTCTTCTGGATGGGATAGGCCAGTTTCTTTAGTCCCCAGTTCTCTTCATGAACGATCTCACCGCTGTTATCGGTGATGACCTTCTTGAATTTCTGTACCGCTTCCTTCATCTGGTTCTCAGATAAAACGGGAGTTGTAATGAAAACGGTTTCGTACTGATTTAACATAGTAATTAATTGTTTATTAGTTTAATGATTTTGGCCGGCAAAAATACTACTATTTTATTTTATTCAAAAATTAATTGACGAAATATTTTGATTTAATTTTCCCTCTATATTATTTATTGGAATTAAAGTCGGTTAATTTTACTCACTCCTTTTTTCAGGAGGGCTTTTTAAGTATATTTGTATTTCAGAAATTTTGAAAGAAACGAGAGTCAGTAATTTATGGAAAACTTCATTGTTTCAGCAAGAAAATACCGTCCTGCCAGTTTTGATATGGTTATTGGTCAGGATTCTATTACAAATACGCTGAAAAGTGCCATTAAGAATAATCATCTTGCACAGGCTTATCTTTTTTGTGGACCGCGTGGTGTAGGAAAAACAACATGTGCCAGGATCTTTGCCAAAACGATTAACTGCAGCAACCTGGGTGATAATTCGGAAGCATGTGATAAATGTGAATCATGCTTATCATTCAATACATTGCGATCGTTTAATATACATGAGCTTGATGCTGCATCTAATAACAAGGTTGAAGACATCAGAAGTCTTAATGACCAGGTGAGGATTCCACCTCAGATCGGAAAATACAGCATCTATATAATTGATGAAGTTCACATGCTCTCTTCATCAGCGTTCAATGCCTTCCTGAAAACACTTGAAGAGCCTCCTTCCCATGCTATTTTTATTTTAGCCACAACTGAAAAACACAAGATAATACCAACTATTCTCTCACGATGCCAGATATTCGATTTCAACAGGATCAGAATTGAAGATATAGTTGGCCGCTTGATGTATGTAGCTAATAATGAGGGAATCCGTGCCGCTGAGGAAGCTCTTCACATTATTGGTCAGAAAGCTGATGGAGCATTGCGCGATGCTTTGTCAATTTTCGACCAGATTGTAAGCCTTAGTGGTAAAACAATCACCTATAAGGATGTCATTGAGAACCTTAATGTACTCGACTTTGAGTATTATTTTAAAAGTATTGATGGAGCCCTGATGGGTGATGTCTCCTCAGTATTATTAACTTTTAATGAGGTCCTTGAAAAAGGATTTGATGGTCATAATTTTATATCGGGACTTAACAGTCACATGCGCGATCTGCTGGTAAGCAAAGATGAATCAACTATGCGTCTTCTCGAAGCGACCACTTCTGTTAAACAGAGGTATCTGCAACAAACAGGGAAATGTCCTGTTGATTTTTTATTCAAAGCATTGGAGATTGGAACTAATTGCGATCTTGCCTATAAGAGTAGTAAGAATCCGCGACTTCATGTTGAACTCTCACTGATACGATTATGCCGTCTGATGGGTGAGCCGGCAGAAGAATCTGGGGGAAAAAAAACTGATCCAAAACAGGTGAAAAATCAGAAAGAAGATATTACTCTTCCTTCTAAATCAGAGATTTTTCGGCAGGAAGTTCAACCTGCTGAAAAAAACGTTATCAAACAGGAAATACCCTCAGGACAACACGATCCTGCTATAGAAAAACCATCAAAGACATTTTCGATAAAAGAGATCATTTCTGAAGATAATAAACCTATTGAGAAGCCTGTTGAAATACCTGACCTGCCTGTTAAGGAAGCTCATTTAACCCCAAAGGATGAATTTAACCCCGTTGCATTCGAGGCTGCCTGGCAAGAATTTACAGATCAGCTTAAAGGAGAAGGAACAAGAATAGTCAGCATGTTTAAATCAATCAAGCCTGAAGTGGAAAACGATAAGACAATCAAAATCCATCTCAGTAATGCTGCCCAAAAAGATACATTCGTACAAAATTATAAACAAAGACTTATTACCTTCCTTGAGAATAAATTCATTCTGTCAGAAATTGATATTGAGACTATTATAGACCTGTCGGAGGCGAATGATATCTTGTATTCTGATGAGCAGAAATCTAATTACCTGTTTAACAAATACCCGATTCTGAAAGAGATGAAGAAAACCTTTAATCTTGATCTGACTTAAGTTATCTTTTTGTAAACTAAAAACTGACATACATACAATTAACAACATTAAATAAATGTTATTATAAAAAACTATAAATACCTATTATTATGTTAAAGAAAAAAATTGAAGATATCTGCAACAGACAGGTAGAAAGAGAAGGTTATTCTTCAAACCTTTATCTTGCAATGGCCTCATGGGCTGAAACAAACGGTTTCAGCGGTGTGGCTGCTTGGTTATATAGCCAGGCCGATGAAGAGAGGCTTCATATGCTGAAGTTAATCAGGTATGTTAATGAAAGAGGCGGAAAAGCTGCAATACCGGCTTTGAAAAAACCTGCAGCTGAATTTAAAAGTGTAGTGGATGTGTTCAAAGAAGTATTGAAGCATGAGGAGTTTGTAACTGCCAGTATAAACGAAATCGTAGCCCTTACACTTGATGAGAAAGATTTTAATACACACAACTTCATACAATGGTTTGTAATGGAACAGGTTCAGGAGGAGTCTTCCGTAAGGACAATACTTGACAAAGTTCGTCTTGTCGGAAAGAATAATATGTACCAGTTCGACAGAGATATTTTAAGTTTGAGGACTCCGGCAGCAAATGCTCAGGCTAATCCATGAGAAAACTTTTTTCTTTCTTCATTGGTCTTCTGATTATTATTTTGATTCTCCCTCTGCAGGCACAGGATCTGGTATCTAATTCATCTGTAACCGGAGTTTGTTATGCAGGAAAAAAGGTAAACAGGATATATATTCCGCCTCCGGATGAGTTTTATAAAAAAGCCGGATCAAAAAGTGGAGGTTCAATAACAATTTATTATTCTGGTTTTTCCAGTCAGGCAAAAGCTGCCATGGAGTATGCGAAATCAATTCTGGAAACCATGCTTCCGGCTGATACAAAGCTGACTATTTTAGCCTATTGGGAAAAAATTTCAGATTCCAGAGTACTCGGTCAATCAATGATAACTGGTTATGCATGGGGGTGGGGGATAGATGCTCTGGACCCAATGGCTATTTACCCTGTTGCCCTTGCAGAAAAGATAGCAGGGGAAAGCCTTAATGATGATCTGCAGGGTGATCTGCAATTAACTATCAATAGTTCACAAAACTGGTATCTCGGTACCGACGGAAAAACCCCGACTTCAAGTTATGACCTTATTACAGTTGTGTTGCATGAGATTTGTCATGGACTCGGGTTTTTTGATAGTATGGATACCAATGTAAGCGCAGGCTGGTACGGGATAAGTTCAATCCCGATGATTTATGATACTTTTATTGAGGACTTTTCAGGAAACAGATTAACCGATACTCTGAAATATAATAATTATTCAACTGGTCTTCGAAATCAACTTATTGGAGGTCAGCTTTATTTCAATGGCCCGCTTTTGAAAAAGTATTCTGAATTGAATAATTATTCAGCTTCAAGAGCCAAATTATGGGCGCCCTCTACCTGGGATGCCGGCTCCAGTGTCTCGCATCTCGATGATAATGTAACACGTGACTCGGATGCTCTGATGACCCCTTCTATTGATCATGGAGAAGCTATTCATAATCCAGGAAAATATACTTTTTCAATCCTTGGAGACCTTGGCTGGATTAATACAAGAATACTTCATAAACACATGAGGGATACAGAGGAAAACCTTACTCAAATTGTATTGCCGGTTACCATAAAATCAGATACATTATATAATCATGATAATGTTGGTGTAGTATTCTCATTTGACAAATTTCTTACCAGTGATACACTTTTCATGTCTTCTCCTAATTCTGATGACCTTTTTAATATTACTGTTAATATACCTTCTTATAATAAAGAACTTCAATACTATTTCTTTGTTGAGGATTGTTTCTCGAGGCTTTACAGGTCTCCCTCCTTAATTGATGAGTTCCGCTATCAGGTTTATATCGGTGTTGATACTTTGAAGCCTATTATATCGCATACCCCTGTAGATTACTACCTGGAAACAGTTGATTCAATAAGGTTTAATGCCACAGCAATTGATAATATTGGTATAGATACAGTATATGTAGAATATAAGGTGAATGATGCCTTTTCAAAATTTATCGGTTTAAAAGCAGGCGATTCTGATAATTATAGTACAATATTTAGTGAACGACCTGAATTATTAAAAGGAGGAGATTCTATACAGTACAGGATATTTGCTATCGACTCGGCTCGGGTGCCAAATATTTCTGTTTGGCCTGAAACAGGGTATTTTGTTATTAATATTGAGGAAATCAAATCAACTCTTCCAGATTATTCGACAGATTTTACAGGAGCCGCTGATGACTTTTTTAATATTGGATTCGAAATTATTAAACCCGCAGGCTTTACTAAGTATGGCCTTAATACAAAACATCCATATGAAAGTCCGGACGAAGACAATAAAAGCATTGAGTACACAGCACTATTAAGGCATCCTCTGAAATTTGATGAGTCCGGCATGTTAATCAATTTCAATGAGGTTGTTCTGGTTGAACCAGGATTAGCCGGGTCAGTATTTGGCTCAGCTGATTTTTTTGATTATGTTATTGTGGAAGGCTCAAAAAATTTCGGCAAAACATGGTTCAGCCTTACTGATGGTTACGATTCCCGGTCAGTCTCATCCTGGGAAACCGCATTTAATAGTGCTATCTCCGAAGGAAATTCTAAGTATATCGGAACAGAATCAATGCTTCTTAAACACACTATTTTTTCTCGTCCGTCTGACAATATTTCAGCAGGAGATACACTATTACTGCGTTTCAGGTTATACTCCGATCCTTATGCCAATGGATGGGGATGGGTAATAGAAGATCTGAAAATTAACCCTCTTATTGATGCAATTGAGAATATTAGTAATGATCTGATTAATGCCTATCCTAATCCTGGCACCGGCCTGATTAAAATCAGTACTAACAGGGAAGGCAATGAAACCAGGAAGCCTCTGCGTTACAGCGTATTCAACTCCGCTGGTATCTGTATAATAAGCGATCATACTTCGGAATATTCTGAAACTTTGATTGATATCTCAGGTTATCCTACCGGCATTTACATTATTGTATTCTACCGTGATGATGGGATAAAGACAATTAAGTATTGTCTTATTAAATAAAATTAAAGACCCCGCTAATAATGGCGGGGTTTTTGCATAAATTGAAATTTGGAATTCTTTATTCAATGTCGTTTAGTTAAGGAAATCTTCTGAAAGGCTTGATTTTACTGTAAATATATCAAAAATAGTTCTTTGAAATGTTTGTAGTTGTCGAATAAATTTTTATCTTGTAGGGTATAAGGGGGTAACCTCAATTATCAA
>JAPLEB010000013.1 GCA_026391555.1 Bacteroidia bacterium
CAATTACCAAACTGACAATATAACATTGAAACAAGATGTGTCCAGGAGTTTATTCCTTTAGAATTAAAGTCAGAATCGTGCTCATCAACATTTTTGTGAATAATATCTCGGGGAATTAGCCTGATTATTTGAGCGAAAATGGATAAATTTGTCTTCATGAGCGGTGGGTTTTTGAGAGATAATAAACTTAGCAGTAAATGCCGGGTTTTCCAACCGCTCTCTTTTTTATTTGATTTTACTTATTTTGGACAGACCTGAAATTTCTGAATTAAATAAACATGGCAAATAAAAAACTACAGATACGCAACAGCACAGCGGAGTTTTTGATTTTCACTTCGCAAGCAGGCGAAAACGGCATTGAAGTCCGCTTTCAAAATGAGACAATCTGGCTTTCGCAAAAAATAATGGCTGTATTGTTTGATTGCAGTATTGACAACATTGCACTCCATTTAAAAAATATTTTCAAAACCAAAGAACTGGATGAAAATTCAGTTGCCGAGGATTTCTCGGTAACTGCATCAGATGGTAAAAACTACAAAACCAAACATTATAATCTTGATGCAATTATTGCTACAGGTTATCGTGTCAATTCACAAAGAGCTACACAATTCAGACAATGGGCTACTTCGGTGCTAAGAGATTTTGCTATTCGGGGTTATGTACTTGACAAAGAGCGCTTGAAGAACGGAGCATTTTTGAGCAAAACATATTTTGATAATTTACTTGCTGAAATTCGAGAGATACGGGCAAGTGAACGAAATTTTTACCAAAAGATAACCGACATCTATGCTACAGCAATGGATTACAAAAAAGACGATGTGGTAACACAAACTTTTTTTGCATCGGTTCAAAACAAATTACACTTTGCTATTCATGGACACACAGCAGCCGAACTGATAATGAACCGTGCGAACAGTAAGAAAGAAAGAATGGGCTTAACCACATGGGAAAATGCACCTTCGGGGAAAATTATTAAAACCGATATTGTTGTTGCCAAAAATTATCTCAACGAAAAAGAGATAAAAAACCTCAACCGTTTTGTAACCATGTACCTCGATTATGCCGAAACACAGGCAGAACGAAACATCCCTATGACCATGAAAGATTGGGCTGGTAAATTGAATGCCTTTTTACAGTTCAACGAAAAAGATATTTTGAGCAATTCAGGGAAAGTAACACAAGCCATTGCTAAATCATATGCCGAAAGTGAATTTGAAAAATACCGTATAGTACAAGACAAATTTTTTGAAAGCGATTTCGATAAAGCCATAAAAAAATTGGAAGCTCCTAAAAAGAAAAAAGAAGAATGATAGCGACATTGCAAGGCAATACCGAACTTCCAAAGTTGCATAAAACAGCTTTATTATGCAGTCGCAAAGTTTCTGAAAATGCTGTACTTAAATGTTATGACTTGGCTATATAGCAAAGAGAAAAAGTCGTTCGTGTTATTAGTGGTTTTCATGGCCAAATTGTCTGACACTATGATAACGAACGATAGTTTCAATGCTTTTCCCATTTTTAACAGGACTATTCCTGCAAGAAAAGAATTCAGTAAAACAACCCGGTAATAAATATTGATACCGGTTGTGTATATTCTGATAAGGTCGGTTATAGACGTTTATTTGCTATTAAGTTATTTTCAGGAAACTTCTTTCAATACAGATTTTTTTATATTTGAACGATGAATTCGCGATTCGCGAATCGCGAATTTAAAACAAGATATTATGAAGAAACATAATGGAATGCGCCCCCAGGACATAGTTGTACTATTGAAGATAATAGCACTAAAACATGATAACTGGAAGAATTCAGATTTGGCATATTCTTTAAAAATTAGTCCGTCTGAAATTTCGAAGTATTGAACAGATGCAAGATTGACTGACAACTGCACTGGCTTAGCAGAAATCATTACCCATGCAGGCATAAATGTGAAAGCTTATTTAAAGGCAACAAAGTTCCATGAAAAAAGAACAGACGATCTGGAAAAAGGGGTAAACTTCCTGGGAAAAAGAACATTCGACCACGGAAAAGGAATAAGCTTTCTGGGAAGAAGTACAAACAAGCTTTGAAATAGAACAAACGAGTTGAAAAATAGAATAAGAGACCAGTAAAATAGAACCATTGATAAACCTTCCCATAGCTTTCAGGCCTATTTGCAGCTCGCTCAATTCCAACGCTATATCAAAAGCTGCAAACAAGCCTTCAAGCCCGTCCCTCAGGATTAATGTGACAGCTCCATATGTTTAAAAATCTATTTGGGTGACAATTTATCAACGTAAGACAAATCCGTGACTAAAGGCTTGCATAAAAAACGCAGATTTCTGGTACCGAGACAGTTTTAAAATAAAGCCTGCTTACAATAAAGAGGACTTCATGTGGCATAGCCTGTCCCGCTTTGGCGGGATAGTGCCAGGCATGAAGTCTCACGTTGCTCTAAATCCGTTCACCTGACGTATTTATAGGCACTTACCACCCTTATTCGGGTTCCATTTGAAGCCT
>JAPLEB010000151.1 GCA_026391555.1 Bacteroidia bacterium
TATACTTTCAGGCCACAGGTCAAGAACCCACATGACCATCGGTATTTTTAATTTCTTCGAAATTCTTGCTCCCAATAAGCCAACAAAAACCGGTGATTGCTGACAGACAAAAACAATATCAAACGATTTATTTTTTAATAAATGTTTCCACCGAAAACGACCAATAAAAGGGAAGAAAAGATAATTAAGTATGAGTTTAAAGGCATTTCGCTGCCCCCTCGGTATTGTTGGCAATCTGAATATTTCCAAGCCATAATAAAATTCTGATTTTGGCTTTGAAAATGAATACCCCGGATAAAATTTACCCTCAGGGTAATTAGGCTGACCGGTTAAAACTGAAACTTCATGCCCTTTTTCTTTCAGGTATACCGCGACCTCATTAATATTAAAATTTTCAGGCCAGAAGTATTGAGCAATAATAAGTATTTTCATTTTTTTTCTTATTGAAACATAATTTAAATCGGTTCAGAAAAGAATAGTTTTAATCGCCTGTAAGGCATGATTATGAATGAAATATTTAATGATTTGCTTCATTAACTGAGAGGTCTTTTTCTGATGGAGTACATAATATCGTGTAGCAACTTCGCCCACCTGGATAAATAAAACAGGGTCGTCAGATTTTTGGAATGAAAAGCAACAAGTGCAGGATAGTTCCAGAAGTTTCTCCTTAAAGTAAATTTTCTTTTTAAAGCATCTGTATTACCTAATATTTTAATATCTTCCCGTTTAGGCATATATCCATAACGCTCTGCCATTTTCAGATGACCAACCTTCTGCCAGTCAAAGCCCATCATCTCCGAAATAATTATATCCATGGCTCCAAGTGAATTGGAGGCGGCAAACCAATTCACTTCCACCGGATCACCATTCATCGGACCATTAGTATCCAATCCAAATTTCCCATCGAGGAATGCATACCGAAATTTTAGCTTTTCACAAACCTGGTTGATAATTTCATCAAAAACGTAGTGGTTTTTGAGCCTCATTGTATCCGGGAGACAACCCCATTGATTTTTTAAAGAGATGGTAATTCCAGTCATACAATGTACTTTAGGTAAAGGGCATGAAATCGAGAAATCAATTTCGTTAAAGAATAGCTCAGGTAATTCGAGTGAGTAAGGTTTATTATTTACTATAATCTGAACAGTTACTCGTTTAACCGCAGACAAATTTACGATTTCAACATTTGGATATCGTTTTGCTATCTCGAAGAAGCCCATCTGCTTCATAGCCTCTGTCATTGAAAAACTGTTATAGCCACCTTCGCCTTCTCCAAGATAAATTTTCGTGGTGGAATTAATTTGCCGGAGGGCTGCTACAAGGCTCTCAATAAACTCTACCCGGGTTGTAACTCCTTTTTTGTAGGTCGGATAAGTTAAATTCGGTTTTATGAACACCGCATTTGCTTTTGAAAAGGCTTCATCCAGAGAAATAGTCTTAATAGAAGCGCTGAATTGTTTTATCATCGATTCGCCATCCAATGCCCCTTTTTCAACTACAACAATTGGTTCCATTTTCATACTTCTTTTTAAAATTGCCAGTTTAGAAATTTTTCTATTTTATCTCCTTAAGATATTTGCTTAAGAAAAAGCTGTCTGTTTGCCTCCATTACGACAGGATCCAGCAAATGTTCTTCTATCTTAGCTTTTATTGAAGCCCGCTTCCCCGAGCGTTCTTCAATGCTCAATAATGCATAATTATCAATAACTTCGGTAAAAGAATCCATTTGATCTAAAGATATGTCCCAGCCTAAATTATCATTCTGAAGATTTCTCCATGGAGTTTTATCGCTGATAAGTACAGGGGTGCCTGATGTTAATGACTCAACAATTACATGACCATAATTCTCGCCTCCACTCGGAAATAAAAACAAATCATAACGACTAAAAATTTGCATGACCTGATCTGGATTAACAATACCTGAATATTTCACTGTAATATTAAGAGGTAAATTATTGATTAATTTCTGACATTCCTTCCAATATTTTAAATCTTCTTTTGGTCCATATATATCAAAAATCACTTTTGCTTTAACGTTGCTTAAGATACGCAAGGCATAGTCCAGATTTTTCACGCGTGCAATACGTGATAA
>JAPLEB010000152.1 GCA_026391555.1 Bacteroidia bacterium
GTTTCAGGGTTTCAAGTTTCAGGGTTTCAAGTTTCAGGGTTTCAAGTTTCAGGGTTTGGCTTCGCCGAGCTCGCCTGCGGCTCGGTTCAGGGTTTCAGGGTTGTCCAAATCTGGAACTCTGGAACTCTGGAACTCTGAAACTCTGAAACATTTTTAATCGTTTCAGGGTTGAGTTAGTTTCTTTATCAGTTCTACGGCATCGAGTTCTATTTTTGAAAAGGCGAACCATTTTTTGCCAAGATCTTTTAGTGAAGCGCCAATATGTAAATTATTTTTTCGTCAACAATTAAAAACCTATCGTGCGATTTATTAAATGTTTTTACCTCAATGTATTCGTATTGAGCATTGTGTTTCGTAATGTCTAACGTAAGTTGTTTTGATATTTTTTGGGTATAAATTGTGACCTTTACTCCTTTCTTTCGTTTTAATAACAAAGTCAAAACAGATTCGTCAATATAATTATCAATTAAAATGATTGACAATTTGGCTTCTTTAATAAAGGACGAAAATTTATTGTAAGCATCGAAAATTTGTCCATCGAAGAAAATGCCTTCTTTTGGAGGCAATGCAGTTTTAATAAGCAATTCAAATTTTTGGTCGTGTTCAAAAAGTGTTTTATCGTGTTGTTGTAATTTCTTTTCAATATGCTCAAATTGTTGGCGAATAGCATACCCTTTGAGTAAATAACTTTTCAAAACTTTATTGGCCCAGATACGGAATTGAGTTCCTCGAATAGAATTGACCCGATATCCTATAGAAATTGTCATATCTAAATTGTAATGGTCAATATTGCGGGAAACTCTTCTATTTCCTTCGATTTGAACTGTTCGGAAATTCCGAACAGTTGACTTAGCTTCTAATTCTTTCGATTGATAAATTTGCTTAATGTGTTCACTTACATTAGCTTTACTTGTTGAAAAAAGGGTAACAATTTGAGCTTGTGTAAGCCAAAAAGTCACCTATTTGAATTGATACTTTGATCATTTAATTATGATCTCGCACTACCTGGCATATTTGCCAATCTGTCAGCCAATTCAACTGCATTTGTTAACTCATCAGTCTGGCAATTTCTAAACATGGGTAATTATTTAATATTTTTTACAATAGATTATTACTTATGTGATTACCTCCCAGAAACCACTCTTTCGTCCTCCCTTTCTATTTATCCTTTTTTGAGCCATTAATTGCTTTAATTCTCTAAGCACGGTCCTGCGTGTAAGGTTAAGCAATTCTGCTATATCATTGACTGTGGTTTCTGGTTTTTTACCTATCATATCTATAATTACTGCTGCCCTATTTTCTTTAGTGACATCTTTAGTGACATCTTTTGTGACATCTTTAGTTGAAATTTTTTGAATGCTATAATTTAGTTCTGCAAGAAACCCGTTTGCAATTTCTTTATACTCAAATTTCATTGTTTTGTATTCGGAAATGGCTTTCCTGATACGGATAAAACCACTGCCATATTTTTCAATATCTTTGGTTAAATAAAATGCCTCTGCAATTAATTTATTTCGGGTACTTGCTCTGTAATTATCTGTTTTTAAATCGTCAATTGTCAGGTTACCAAATAACCCACTGGGATTAAAAATACTGATGGATTGATCAAATATTTTAATCTGAATATCAATAGAACTTTTGTAATCACGATGCACCAGGGCATTAACCATAAGTTCCCTTATCGCTTCAAGAGGGTAATCTGGAATTTCAGTCCGGCTTGTTGTTTTCCCTGTTATTTCAAAAGCAAATTTTAAATGGCTGATAATTTCCCGCATAGACTCGTCAAGTACATCATACAAATTACCACTTATCATTTTGTCGGCAATAATTAAATCGGCTGATTTAAATCTTCCAATATGAACATTGTACCGTAAATTTTCTTTTGAAAACAGAATCATTGCAGCATGGGTCGGTCTGCCCTCTTTAATCAATCCAAGTTTTTCCAATGCATTGATTTCATTTCCTTCAAGATAAAAACGCTTAACTTCATTAACCTTTCGAATAAATAATAACACCTTACTCAAATCAATATCTTTGATTGTAGCATTCTGATATAAATAAGAATCCCATGAAAGCTGCATGCTCTGAATGTAAATATCAGAAATTTCATTCGGGGCAAGCAGATGATTTGAATTATTTTTTCTGATAAAATACCTTCCTTTGACAGAAATGGGTTTCACGGGGAATTCGCTAATTGAAACCTTAACTACGGATATATCTTCTATCCTTATGATTTCAGTATCAGAAATAATTGATGGTTCAGTTTTTGTCTTAATTTCATTTATCCATTGCTGAATTGTTTCAGAATTTACTGAAACTCCCATGATTTTACCATTGTCAGTAATACCAATATAAACAGCTCCACCTTTTAAGTTTGCAAACGCTACCAGAGTTTCAATTGTTTGGATATTGAAGCTGGTTTTGAATTCAACCGTATCACTTTCCCCATTTAGTAATACATTATTAAGTTCTATAATAGTCATTCCTTAATGTTGTTGAAACTTAACACCAAATTTAAAAATAATTATTTTGAAAAAAGTAACAATTATATCCTGATACTACTTGGAAGATTTATCAATCTATCCGCTAGCTCAACTGAATTTGTTAACTCATCGGCCTGGCAAGCCTTAAACATAATCAGCTTATTCATTAACTGCCAGGCAGGACGGGTCATTACTCCATTTACGTTAGAATATTTGAGAAATGCATCGCGTTCTTCTATGGTGTTGAGCCGTTTCAGGGTTTCAAGTTTCAGGGTTGTTCAACTCTGGAACTCTGGAACTCTGGAACTCTGAGACTCTGGAACTCTGAAACTCTGAAACTCTGAGACTCTGGAAAAGCGCAGGGCGCAGGGTGTTTCGCGTTTCAGGGTTTATCGTTTCGCGTTTATTGTTTCGCGTTTATCGTCGACTTTTGTTTTCAGGTTGAACATTTGTTATGATTTAATCTTTCAATAGTACTTTCACACGATACACATCAGCCTCAGTATTCCCATACGATACAGGTAAGCTCAGTGTAGTGCGATGCATTTCTTCCGAGGTAAACTTTACAACGTTGCGTAAACATCAAGTGGTTTATTAAAGGGGATTATGATTTTAAGAATTCAAGCATAAATTTATAGGCAGGAATTGTTTCAATAGTTGTTTTTTCTGTTTTTTCTGTTTTTTCTTCGTCAAAAGTTACAATGTAGCCGGTCTTTACATTGAAAAACTCACAAGCTTTTACAAGCCCGTTAATCTCTCTCTTTTTTGTGTCCGAATTTTTCATGGAAAAACATACCTGCACAGGTGTGTAATTATTTTTCTCTTTTACAATAAAATCACATTCTATGATATTTTTAAAATAACTCACCTCTTTTTGTGCTTTTAAAATTTCCAAAGCAATCATATTCTCAAGCAATTTGCCATAATTTTCAGAAAATGAATAATCTAATGCAGTTAAAATTCCTGTATCAATTGAATATGCTTTCTTTTCGCTTTTCGATTGTTTTATTTCTGAATAATCAAATTTGTTTATTAATACGGCTGTAAAAGTTGCTTGTATATATTCTAAATATTCATATAAAATGTTGTTGCCAACTTTGTATCCTAAAGATTTAATGTCGTTGTGCAGTTTATTTACAGAAAATGGTTTTGTAACCTGAGTGAGAATTTTTTTTATAAACAACTTCAATATTGAAGGATTTGAAATTTGGTAACGTTCAATTAAATCTTTGTAAATGATAGAATTGAAATAATCCTGTAATTTTTTTATTTTTAGATTTTCGTCTAATTTAATAAGCTCGGGGAACCCGCCATAGTACATAAATTCATTGCAGTATCCTAAAATCTTAGTTTTTTGTTTAGTGCCGTAAAAGCTTTGCCCTGTATCATTAAAATGCAAAAACTCTGAAAAGTTTAAAGGATACAGTGTGTAACTGATTGTCCTGCCTCTCAATTCAGTTGCAATTTCGGTGCTTAGAATTTTTGAATTCGATCCGGTGATATAAATATTTGTGCTTATTGTGTCAAAAATCCGACGAATGAATTTTTCCCAACCCGGAATATTTAGAATTTCATCAAAGAAAAAATAACATTCTTCGAGTTTCAGCTGTGGGTACAATTCCTGATAGGCTTGCAAAATAAGATCTAATTCGGACTGATTGAGATTTATGCGCTCGTCTTCAAAATTGATATACAGTATTTTATGGATCGGAGTGCTGCTTTTAAGAATTTTTTTAATGGTTTCGTAAAGGAGAAAGGTTTTTCCGCTACGCCGGACACCAATAAGCGAAATGATTATGCCTGAATTTACAGGTAAATCAATTTTGCGTTGATAACTGCTCTTTAATTCCGTTGTGTGGAAATTAGTTATGATGGTTTTAAGTATCTTCTTCACGTTCCTAATATAATAATTTTAGCTGAGATAACGAAACTTATTTAAATATATTCGCCAGATAAGCGAAAGATTCCGAAATCAATAAAGTATAGAGCGTAGAGCGTAGAGCGTAGAGCGTAAAAAGGGCGCGATGTTTCGAGGTCATTAAAATTTATAAATAGTTGCAGAAAGATCATAAGGCATATTGTAATTTTTTCACAACATACTTAATATTATTATCACTTATACCCAACCCACCTGGCAGATAAAATCCATTCCTCGCCAACCTCTCCGCAACCAAATATTTCTCACCAACAAACAAACCCGTATTTTTAAATACCGGCTGTTCATGCATACACCAGAAAAACGGTCGGGTTCCAATACCGGCAGCAGTTAATTTGGCAACAGTTCTTTCACACAAACCGGGGGTATCGGCTACCAGGCCAAATACCCAATAAATATTTTCTGCATATTCAGTTCTTTCTAAGGGAAACTGAAAGCCTTTTATGTCTTTTAACCCTGTTTGATAGGCATTTCCTGTTTCTCTCTTTTTAATAATGTGCTCTGCAATCCTTTCCAATTGAGCTACCCCCACAGCCGCCTGCATATTGGTCATGCGGTAATTCCACCCCAATTCGTTATGAATGAATCTACGCCCACCTGGTTCAAAGGCCAGGTTTCTGAGTTTCCTGCAGCGGTCAGCAAGTTCCGGATTATCCACCATAATCATCCCCCCCTCGCCGGTTGTTATATGTTTTAAATGTACTTATATCTCCAAACGAACCGCATTTTTTTCCTCTATAGGTCTGGCCATGCATCTCGGCTGCATCCTCTATAAGAAACAATTTATACTTCTTACACAATTCCAGAACCGGGTCCATATCTGTTGGTAATCCATATATATGAACTACTAAAATTGCTTTAGTCTTTGGAGTAATTCTTGATTCAATTTTTGTTACATCCATGTTCCATGTTACTGGATCGCTATCCACTAAAACAGGATTAGCCCCTGCCCTGACCACTGATTGGGCAGGTGAAATAATCGTGAAAGTGGGCATGATCACTTCATCGCCCGGGCCAATTTTAAGAGCTTGCACAGCAATATCCAGGGCGCCGGAACCATTTGAAACAGCAATTCCTTCTTTACGTCCGATATAGGACGCAAATTTCTCTTCAAATTGCTTTATAAATGGCCCTTCAGACGAGATCCATCCTGTTCGAATACATTCCAGAAGGTATTTCTCTTCGTTGCCATCAAGAAGAGGGGTGTTAACGGGGATGAAGTTCATAGGTTGAGGTTTCTGAGGAAAAGATAAAAGTTTAAAGCGTTGAGCGGAGAGCGTTGAGAGTTGAGGTTGAGATCAAGAAAACTTAACCTTTCTTCTTCAAGATAAAGTTCACCCCCCAGGTATTCTCTGAAGGTTCATTTTTGCTTAGAAATTCTTCTGCATTTAATATCTCAAATCCCGTAGAACGAGCAAGTAAATCGATTTCAGGAATTGAAAAATGCCTCATGGGATGTTTTTCCTGAAACTCAATCCACTTTATCTGATCTTTTTCTTTTACCAGGATGCTATAATTTACATCTACCACATTTTTGTTGATATGTATCTCCGGTTCTGCCATGCGAATGACTTTGATCTCTTCATTCTCAACTTTTTTAATCCGGGTTTCCGGTTTTTGATGATAAACTGCCGGGGAATACCAGACATCAAAAATAAACAGTCCTCCCGGATTTAAACAGTTTAAAGCATTCCTGAAAACTTTTTCTAAAGAATCATTATCGGTTATGTAACTAATAACATGAAACAGAGAAATAACCGCATCAAATTTTCGGTCTGTTTCAAATTTAGTGATGTCGGCCTGCTCACAGGGAAACCCGAGGAGCTTTGCCTCTTCAACCATTTGTTTACTTCGTTCAAGTCCATAAATATCATACCCCATCTTTTGAAGTATCAATCCATGTCCTCCTGTTCCGGAACCAAATTCAAGGATTGTTTTTGCGTTAGCAGAATAGTTCCTAATACAATCAGAGACATAGTTTGCCTCCGCATCATAATCTTTATCTTTATATAAAAGGTTGTAGTATTTTGAATAGAGCTGAAAATTACTGTTCATCTTTGCTAAACTTTACCTTGTGTTTTTCGACATGATCAAAGCGCACTTTATCGCGTTCGCCAACATACGGCCCTTGTTTTATTTCAATAATTTCACTTGGTTCAATCATCTCAAAGCCATGCCCCCCTGCAGCTAATAAAATTACATCGCCTTGTATTAGAAGACGACTTTCGAGGTAGGT
>JAPLEB010000102.1 GCA_026391555.1 Bacteroidia bacterium
GCAGGCATATATACCTCTCTTCCATAAACATCGACTGAGTCAACCCAGTTTTGTGAAAAAAGAGAAAGTGAACTCAGGAGTATCATTCCTGTAAAAACAATTTTTATCATTTTCATAACAGTTGTGTGTATTATACTTTTTATATCTCACCTTCGATCAAAGGCCAGTTGTTTATTACTGATCAGAAGCACCAAGAGAAGAATGATAATAAAAAACAGAGTCCACTTTAGAGATTTTTTCATGATTTTTCTTTTCATTTATTTTCAATTTCAGCAGATTCTAAATTATATGGAATTATCCGCACCGGTCCTAATAACCCGGAAACTAATTTTTCCTTTTCCCTTTGTATGCTGCCGTAGTGCCACCATCTGGCAGCCTTATTGGTAATGTTATCATCGAGAATATTCCAGGTTGCCTGGTTTGCCTGTAAGTTTGCCACGACGAGGGAAATCTCATTTTCACCGGCTTTTACAAAACCGGAGATATCAGCTTCGAACGGAGCCCAGGGACAAAAGGTCACCAATTTATTATTCACCCATATTTCAGCAAAATAATTTACCTTGCCAAGGTTAAGGACTAATCTTGTTCCCTGCTGAATAAAATTTGAGGGAACGTCCACTTTCTTAATGTACAAAGCCCGTCCCGAATACCATCCCAACCCCATATTATTCCAGGAAATTAATGGCGAATTTACCTTACCACACACAACCTCAACAGGTTTAATAAGTCCATAAGTATAATCACCGGCATTTACACTCAGCGCAATTTCATTGACATCCTTTTTCATCATTCGGGCAATATTAATAATATTTTCCCCTTTAACAACATTAGCCCGGATACCATTAATATATAAGGAATAATCGCCTTTGATCACCGGCTTTTTTATTGCTACGGCTCCGGGAGGTAACTGTTGACGATACCAGACAGTAAGAGGGAAATTATCTTTTTGTGAAGGGTTATCAATATTGCCCCATGAACCAAGTGGCGGTGCGGCAAACATAAATGAAGGCCTCCATCCCTCCTTTCCATCGGAAACCATCCATGTATCATCCGACCTTAATGCAATAATTTCCACATTCTTCATCCGGATGGAACCCTGTAACAGAAGGCCTCTGGTCTGTTTTGTTCTGACCTCAAGTATATTGTTTCCAGGTTTAAGCATACCGGAGATATCATAAGTTTCAGCCACTTTCCAGTCATTATCCGAACCAACAATTTTGCCATTGACCAGGAACTCATATCCCTTATCGGCAGTGATTGTAATTTTTGCGTCTTTGACTGCGGCATCAATATGTATCTCTTTTTTGAAGGATCGTTCTCCCCCTTCGATGTCAGGTATATGCATTGAATAATCATAATAGCTTATCCACCAGCCATCCCAGCCGCTCATGTAACGCTGTATCCCTGGTTTTTTATTGAACTCGTCCTGTATTTTGACCGTTTTCCAGCCGGTGTCGTCAAAATTGGTGGCAGACCAATGATTTTTCAAACCTTCATTTGGCAATCGTTCCGGTTGAAATTTCATAATCGGGAGAGCAAGTGTGTCTGACTCCAGAGAAGAGCTCCAGTTATAATCAAGTGCATGTGGAACCAGTTGAAATTGCCATTCTCCAACAATATTTATATCAGGCAAGACCTGGTTAGTTCTCTCCTTCCTTTCGACAAGCACTCTGGAAGAATCGGGTTTACCCGGCCCTAAAACAAGAAAATAACTCTCATGCGGCTTAAAATCCAGAATCAGTTCCATTCGTCCATCAGTCATCTGGTAATTTTTATAAGGAATAATACCACCTGTTTCAGGGCTCCATATTGAAGGGATACCTATGTTCCGCAAAGAAATTTGGTATTTTTCAGGTGAATTCCGATCGTTCACCAAAAGGTATATTTCTGTGGCATCAATCCTCCGATGATTAAACCGGAGGTATCCGGAATTATTGCTTTTTACTTCAAAATCGGGGTTGATGTTGCTGTTTATGATTTCAGGAAGCTGACTGAGAAACCTGGTAAAGAATGCTGAACCGCCGGATTTATTTGTTCTGGAAGTAAAACGGTTGGTTTGTTCATTATTCCACTGGTAATACTCTTCCGGTTTGAGGCTGGATGGAGGAAATCCGAAAAGGTCTTTAACTTTTGCGGCAACCAACTCATCAACACCAGTTCCGCTTTCAGAAGTAGCAGGCAAATTTTTCAGTCCGATGACAATCCCACCTTCTTCAACAAATGAAGTGATCTTCTGAAGCACATCCTGCCGGATGGCCTGTATTGCAGGCATTACTAATACCCGGTACTTCCCGGTACCGGCAACAATTTTTCTCCCTTCAATTGTTGCCTTGACGAGCGAAGCGGGATCTATTATATCGTAATCAATATGATTGTTGAGAAGTTCCTGCTGCACCTCTTTATAAAAGGTGTCATCTACCTTTTCGGGATAACCGCTCTCCCATAAATCAGTTAGAGGATATAGAATTGCGACATCGCAGACAGCATTTCCCTGAGAATTCATATAGGAAATTCTGCTTCCAAAGTCAGCCAGCGGCTTGAAATATTTCCAGTATGGGTTGGTGAAAAACCAGCTCGGTGGCCAATCAGACTGGCTCTCGGGAGTATCCATGGTATAATGGAACAGGTGAGGGACAAACATATTAATTCCATAAACACCCAACATGGATAATCCATAACGATATTCCTCCAGAGGGATTGTATAACCGCCGCTACCCAATGCTTCTGCCAACACTCTTTTCCTGTTGTACAGATGGGCAATTGAACTGATTTGAATGGGGTTGTACCAATCTATCATGCGGGGAAAACCATATCGATATTCCTCATTATCAGTACCAGGCACCTGAAGTTGCCCCATGGTAGAAAAGTAGTCGGATTGCCTGATGTAATGGATAAGTTTTTCCGTAGTGTGGCCGGTTGCAAATATCTTATGAGCAGCACACCAATCGGCATACTGTTTGAACCATGCTTTCACATACAACTCTTTTACAACATCAAAATAATCGTATCTTACTTTCCCCGATTTATCCGGATCCTTATAAATAATCAGCGGGAGATTGTCTGTTAATTCATATCCTTTTATCTTCCTGAACTTCAGGAGAAAATCATCTGTCCAGAAAATATTTCCTGTCATTTTTGAATAATTGGCATAGATCTCATCGAAAAAAATCCCCGGAATTGTGTTTCCGAAATAGTTCCCATAGCGTTTGAAATACTCTTCATGAGTGATCTTAATAAATTCAGCAACAGCAGCAGAATCGAGATAATCGATTTGTGCACCGGGGTCTTTGACCATCTCGAAGGAAATAATCGCCCAGCGACCCTTGGGTACACTCCATTGAGCGCCATTTTTATCAGTTAAATTAACCTGAGATGAGTAATCATAATTCCCATTTTCGGAAATCCTTCCTGCAAATATTGCCATTGGATTTTTCTGAAAATTTAATATGATAGATTGTGGCCCAATCACTTCCATTTTATCATAGAATAGTACTTTCTTAATAAACTCATCAGGATTTGCGGCAATAGTACGGCCGCCGGCACTTCCACTTGGCCACTTATCTTCATCGTAGAGGTAAGTCTGAAAACCTTTTGAAGCGCTGTACCCGATAGTTGTATCGACAGCTTTCCAGAATCCTTCTGAAAAGTATGGTGTTTCACTTTCATCGAGGCCTCCCCTGGCATGTAAAAATGCTCCGTAAATCCCTTTATCCATCATCTGGTCTATTTGCCAGGTAAGCTTTTCAGGTTTAAGTGTTCCATTCCACGACCAGAAAGGTAAAAGACTATACTCCTTCGGTGGATTAATGAAATTTTTAGCCAGATCAGTAGTTTGTCCGGATAGTAATGCCGGAATTCCCAGAGCAACCAAAATCAAAAAATGTTGTTTAAAGATATTCATGGCAAAAATTAATTAGTTATTTCATTCAATTTTGTTCTTACACCCCAGCTATTCATCTCTTCAGGTTTCATTGGCAGGGCTGAAATAACAAAAGATTCCGGTTTTTTGCCGGTATAGAGAACAGCCTCCTCCCCTTTTTTCAGATTAAGCTCTATCAGGCCATCATGCAGACGCATATTGGCTGTTTTAGTACCAACAATTTTTATATCTCCCGGCAAATCCGATTTTATGACACAGGGTTCGCCGGCCAGGCTTTTGATTCGTATAAATTGTGTTATTCCGGATTCCCGGACAGCACTAACCAGAAAAGCACCTTCGGTACGCAGATTATGAAAGCTGGCATTTTCCCATTCTGTTGGCATTGCGGGGAAAATACGAATAACTCCACCCCAATCCTGAAGGAGCATATCGAGCATGCTACGGGAAGCGGAAATAGGCGACTCAAATGTCGGGTTTTCACGTTCGCTGTATAAGGTATTAGGTGTAGCAGTGGGTATCCGTTCGGGAGCAGGAGGAACTCCAAACCGTGGAAGCAATTCCAACGATCGGTTAAGCCATTTAAGAGCATTATCCCCATCGCCCAGCGCGGCCCACAGAGACGAGGCCCCGGAAAATTTATAAATACAATTATCACCGTCCAGATCAGTAAAATGCTGAATGGATTTTCGCATCAACGGAATGCGTGCAGGATTGTTTTCAATATTCATATCATACAAAGGAAATATAGCAAAGAGGTGACTGTAATGCCTGTGTGGTTTAGCAAAAGGGACATCCTTACCAATCATCATTCCATTCCCGTTGATGTTGTAGTCAGCCATTTTTGCCAGCGTTTCTTTCCATCGGGGAAGCAGCGGATCGTCAATTTTAAGTCGTTCAGCTGTTGCAATTAAGGTTTTGAACCCCCATCGTGCCAGGGCGATATTCAGGCTTGTTTCCTTCGCATTGCCATACTCATCGGAGTAGGTATATGGAATATGGTAGAGACCATCATCGCCCATGTAAAGGATACGAAGATAAACGTTGAAGGCACGACGCATAAGCGGATAAATGGAATCTCTCAGGCAAGTATCGTCCATGGTTCGTCTGTTGTGAAGGTAATACATCTGCATGAGCCAGGGGAGCACAATGATATTTAGCTCTTTGTCGTTATTCTTATCATCCGACAAAAACAAGGGAGCATACAAGTCGTCGTAACCTACAGGATTTCTTATACCGGCACAGTCGGATTGAAATGATAGAGGTACATTCGCAATCATTTGATCTTTATGTCTTTCAAGTAGTTGATAAAGATTATCTTCCATATCCGGGTGGTTAGTAATGCCAAAAGTGTAGTAGGTTAGCTGCACATTCAGATTCATCCAAAGCAAAGGCCATGCGGTTGGTTTAAACCATGGTCCCAGCAGGTCAATCACCGGCCGGCCTGGATGTGTAGCACTTGCCAGTTTGTAGAGCTGAATCCAGTAAAAGCTTTCCAGCCGGGCATCCGGGAAAGTTGCGAAGCTTGCCGGATAGTAATTATGCCACCATGTACGGTGCTCTTTTTCCATAGATGCCACATCTTTCTTTTCGGCAGTTTTTATTATTGCCACAGCATCAATAGCCGAACCGCTTGCTGGTTTTCTGTACTTGCCCCAGCGGTTGGCAACCGTGACCAAAACAGTTCGTGTACCTTCGGGGTTTGTTTTATCGCTCCAGGCTGTGGCATAGTCGTCGCCCATCAACAGATCCTGGCTTATGGTTTCTATCCCGTCAATTCTTTCTACACGAAAAGGGGGATTCTGCTTATATTCGATGTTAAGCTCCAAACCCATTGCTCTTTTCGCAATATACCTTGCACTCTGAGCCGGCTGTGGCCGCAATGCAAATTTTGCTGTATTTTCTTTGCCCGTAGCCTTCATGGTAACCACAATCAGTTCTTCATCAGAAGGGACAAAACAGCGAAATGATATTGTTCCGGCAGTTGTTTCAAGCTCACCCCTTATTTCAGCATTCCAGAGATCGTTTCGAAGATGGATCTTCGTTATCTCGCCGGCAGGAGTCAGTAGAAGTTGTCCGATGGGCAATCTGCAGGTTTCATAAGCGCTGGAGGCTTTTGTCCGGTGGTCAAACACATCGGTTCTTCCGATTTCAAAACGCAAGGTGTTTGGCTCGGTATCGTCCTTGAAAATGATAGTGCCAAGCAAGCCATTTCCCACAAATGCCCCCTCAAAATAATCTGCAGGTATTTTATCCCAGATTAAATCGTGCTGTGCCATATATTCCGGCCAGTTGACATTTAACTGAACCAACGACTTTTTTTGTGCCTCACAAAATATTAGTGCGGCGCTAATAATTAGAAATCCTGTTGCAATGAATTTTTTCATTGTATATATTTTTCCATTATTGATTTACCTATCTCAACCCCATCAACATTGAACAGAAAATCCATTGGAAGGGGTTTCGGATTATAATATCTCAGGCGTTTTTTATTTATTATATCTGCCTTAACACCCAACTTTCCTAAGGTTGTAATAACTGAAATGTCAAGAATTCCGTTTTTTTCTTCCATGCTAACCCGGGAATTCAGCACGGTTTCTCTGAACTTCAAAAAATCAGTATCGCTTTTTATCCCTTCTTCAACCTTCCACCACATTGCTATGGCTCCCTTGCCATTATCAGGATGCTGAAGTGTTAATCTTAATCCTCTGTTTTCTGCCATTTTGAAATTCTCTCTGTTTGGCTTATAAATAAACCCGTCGTTACAGAGCGACATTTTAACGCCTTTATCTGCATTGTCCCACAGGACTCGTATGGCAATAACCACATCTTCGAATCGGGCAAAAAAAGTATTTGTCTGGTCAAATGACACGTTACTGCCAATCTCCGGCACCGGGATTTTCATATTTCCGAGCCATATCTCATCAAAAGCATTGGGCAGAATGATAGTTGAATTCAGATAGTTTTGGATGCAATTATGGTCCTTTTCGCCTGCAGCAAGCATCACAAATTCCCCCTTGTTTTGTGCAGACTGCATGAAATACATAAGGTGCCTGGCTTTGCCCCAACCGCCGTTTGAGGGGTAGTTGGCAGGCATAAGATGTTTCATCTTTTCGCCCATTCCTTCATTTGCCCAGGTTCCATAATGGTCATTCCTTCCCTCCATATTATAGGCTATGTTTAACATCTGAGGTATTCTGGAACTACTAAGATATGCAACAAACGCCTTATCATCAGGACCGTACGATTGGTTCGATGAAGCCAGAGAAACATTCTTGCCAACATAGTCGCAACTAAATGCGTTCGGAAAACTATCCCACCTCTGAACAATAAACCTGCCTGGGCGGTTCATCAGATCTTTTTGCTGAGCGCTCAGCCCGATTTCGTTTAATACTGAAAAACAGATCTGGTGAAACAGGTGGTTATTTGTGTTTTTCCATCCAAGTAATGGATTCATATACTTTTCTTCCAACAGGTCGCGGCCAAAAACACGGTTATAATCGCGGCTGTGAGCACCGCCAAGATATCCACCCCTTTCGTTGTAATGGGAACACAAATCTGTCAACAAAAAATTGATTGCATCAGCTGCTTTTGTCTTTATATCTTCGTCAGCCGGGAATTTAAAAAGTAACAGAAGTGACTCCAGATCTACTCCGGAGTATGTAGGGCTGTCATACTCACGGTTACCGTAGCGGGCTATATGATTCAGCCAGATGTTGAGAAATTTTCTTCCTTCTTCAGTAACCGATGGTAAATTGTAGGCCTGCCCCATGGCTACCAAATTCCAGATTCGCATTATGTAAATATTAGTGTATGAGATACGTACCGGCTGATTTCGAATCCCTATGAGCGCATATTCAAATATCTGGTCAAGCGTTTCCTTTGATCCGGGGGATAACCTGTCGTCGAAAAGGAGTTTGATCAGAATACCGTATTGCACACAAAACTGTACATTGTTTCCGTCACCCATATCGCCACCGGTTTCAGTCCAGCCCCAATAAATATTGCCGTACGATTTCGCATTCTGGTCAGTTATTACCCTGGTTTGCAATAATTTCAAAGTCCATTCGACTTGTTGGGGAGTTAAGTAACGGGTATCCAGGGCATCGAGCAGGAACATAAATCCGTCACGAACCCCTAACCTGGGAGGTGATTGTTGCAATGCTGCCCATTCAGCTTCCATGGTAACCTGACGCACAGCAGGATTTGCCATCGGGGGTATATCAGCTGACTTGCTTTGAGCCGGCAGTTGCAAGTTGAAAGCGCAAAAAAGACCAATCAGGATGAATATATTGTTCATATCTATTCAATGGTAAACTCAAATTCACAAGGAGCATAATTGGTAAAATACAGGCAGTCGGCCTGCAGTTTTGGGAGCGCCCCTCTTAGTTGTGTCCATTTGTGTGCAGAGACGCCGGGACCAATTTTTATCACATCATCACCTTTTTGGTATGTTGCATATTCTCCGTTTTTGATCAGAAAAGCATTACTAATACCCTGTTTTGGAGTTACATTTTTCAATATGCCCCCTGAACGGAAACCTAACTCTAAAGTTACCGGTAAATTTTTAGGGCCAACCACAGAGATTTTTATTCTGGCTTTTCCATTGGTTTCGGACACGTATATTTTTGTTTGTAAGGTTTGTACTTCCGATTGTACTCTTTCGCTTCTGGGAACTTTGCCCCAACTCTCCCCTTCAGCTGGAATTTGTTCTTTTGAAAGTGGCTGATAATAAGGTCCGTAAATTGTTGAAGAGAGGATGTAAGTATTGCCCTCTTTCTCCATTTGCTGGCTCTGAAACTGTCCTTTTCCAAAAAATGCAGCGGATAGTCTGACTGCCTCCAACGCTGCATCTCCTTTGAAAAAAGTGAAGAAGGTGGTATTGTTTGTAATAACCGACATATCAATTTTGTCTTCCCTTATTCTGACAATATCTGAGTATTTGAAATATTTATGATAACTCGTGGGAATAGGAGTTCCTTCCGGCAGATCCTGCAGCAGGGAAGAATCTTCAAGGAAGTAGGGCAACATGTAGTCCAACTGAGCAACCGGCACTGTTTTTTCTATGTATCTGACCATGCCTGCAAAACGATTATCTTTATCGAGCAACGCCATATAGTTATAAGCCAGATAATAGCGTGACATATTGCTCTGCTGGTATTTATCCTGTCTGTTTGAAGACTCTGTAACTATTTCTCCATTTGAATGAACGAAATAAAAGGTCAGGTTCAGGTTCTTCCGAATGTCCTCGTAAAGATTGCTGAATTTCATCCTTTTTGCCACTTCAATCAGGCTGCGGTTTGTAATCGGAGTATAACCTGCAGTACTTCTTTCATTGTACTGGCCATCGGGATCTATGTCAATTTTCTCTGCCAGCCACTGTTCAACTCTGACCTGGTATGCAGGGTTTGGGAAAAAAGTATTGATCAACGCCAGAGCACCTGATATCACCCATCGGTGATTGGGAGTATGAACACCTCCTACCGAAAGCGCTTTCCCTGCATTGAGCAGATATTGTTTCATAACAGAAGGGAATTCTCCATAATTTAGCTGGTTGTTCTTTAACATTATTGAATAGGCAAAAGCCAGAGGATAAATGGTAAATCCAAGATCGGGAGTTGAATGAAAGTTGGTTGATATTAAATCAATTGTGCCATCTTCGTGTTGCAGATTCAACATTCCGGTTGCAGCAAGTATCATCCGTTGAAGAATCTCTTTCGACTGGTAATATTTCGAATCGGGTGATACATAGCTGCACATCAACGTTTGAATCAGACCCGATGTTCCGATGGGAGAAACCACACTATCGCCATCAAAAACTGCTCCGCAATAGAGGTTCTCCTTTTCAATCCATTGCCTTCTTAAAGCATTTGGTATCTCTTTGTCATTCAGTTTGATCAGTTCCGACAGCAATTCTTTTTTGTTGTAGGGATGTTTTATTCCATAGGCATCGGCCAGGTTGAATAATAAAGCAATAAAAAGGCAAACCGATAGCCATTTTTTGCCTATGATCATGTTTGTGTGAAAAGTTTTCATTTTTTTTTATGCATTAAAGTTTCTTTTTGAGTTTTACATTTTCTTAATCAAAGAACCGTCCATAATCGCAGCTTCTCCGGGCTTAAGGTGAATTTGTTTTGTTTTTTCTTTATAGCGAATAGTATAAGACCCACCTTTATCGGATCTAATGCTCACCTTACTCAGAAGTCCTTCTTTCCAATCAAGGTTAACTGTACAAGCTCCTCTGGCACGTAAACCATGAATCGAACCAGCAGGCCATGAAGAAGGCAGTGCCGGTAACAGGTGAATATCACCATTTTGGGATTGTAAAAGCATCTCGGCAATACCGGCAGTGCCTCCAAAATTACCATCAATCTGGAATGGCGGGTGAGTATCAAATAAATTGTTTAGTGTACTTTTTCTTAAAAGCGCATACAAATGCTCGTTTGCCTTTTCTGAGTCTAAAAGCCTGGCATAAAAGCATATTATCCAGGCCCTGCTCCATCCGGTATGACCGCCTCCACCGGCTAAACGCCTTTCGAGGGTTTTTCCGGCAGCTTCAAACAATTCCGGTTCTTTGGGAGAGATCAGGTTCAGGGGATATAAACCCAACAAATGAGACATGTGACGATGTCCTGGTTCCACTTCTTCAAAATCCTGAATCCATTCCTGCAAAGATCCATTTGGAGAAACCTTCAGAGGGGGCAACTGCTTTTGTGCTTCCCTCACTTTCTCAACCATTTCAGGATCTGAATCCAGGATTTGTGCAGCATTTATGAAATTGTTGAATAATGCATTTATGATGTGAATATCGACAGTGGGAGCATAAGTCAATTGCGATTTTTCTTTCCTGTCGGTATTGGGAACAAAAAATGAATTTTCCGGTGAATGTGACGGGTTTGTAACAAGATAGCCGTCGGGGGATTTTACAAGGTAATCCAGAACAAATTCCACTGAACCTTTTATCATCGGATAGGCTACATTTTGCAGGAAAACAGTGTCGGATGAAAATTCAAAATGTTCATACACGGGAAATGTCATCCATGGGCCATCCAGAGGGGTAATTCCCCATGCACCATCTGCAACGCCTGTGCGCCCGTAAGGGTCTGTAAGATGGTGAATTGTCCAACCTTTGGCATTATACATTTCAGAAGCTGTAGCAGCGCCCGGAACTGTTAGTCTGCTCATAAAATCAGATAATACCACTGAAGTCTCGGAGAGGTTTCCGGTTTCGGCAGGCCAGTAATTCATCTGCAGGTTGATGTTTGTATGAAAATCTGAGTTCCAGGGAGCTTCATACAGGTCATTCCATATCCCCTGCAGATTAGCGGGTAAACGGCCCGGTTTTCTTGAAGAGCCCATAAGAAGGTAACGACCATACTGATAATACAGAGCTATCAATCCATTGTCGGTGTTCCCTTCTTTGACCCTGCTTAACCGTTCATCTGTTGCCAGGTTTTTATTAGTATCTTCTCCAAGTGAAAATTCAACTCTGTCAAAAACTGACCGGTGTTCGACCTCATGGATCTGCTTCAATTCATCGGAAGTGAATTCAGATGCTTTTAAGATTATGTCTTTACAAAGGGCAAAAGGATTTATCGACCTGTCAAAATTCAGGCTGTCAATATTATAATCCGTGGCACCGGTAAGCACTATCACTATATTCTTTGCCGAAATAATCCGGAATCCTGCCGATGTGTCTGAAAAACAGGGAGAAGAAGTACCATCAAGAGATAAGATTTTCATTGCAGCGGAATAACGAAGGTGTTTTCCTCCGGGACCTTTCAAGGGAGAATCCTCATCAACAATCTGCCCTGTGAAATAGGCTAATCCGTCTGTATTAAAATAATCATTGCTGTATAAAGAAAGTACAGGTCGATTCCTGTTTTTCTTACCCATAAATTCATAAGTTGTATCACATTCGCGGGAAAGAAGGATCTCTGAATTGAAAGCTTTAGTCGCCGATAAACTAATTACAATTATATTCTGCGGAGCGGAAGCAAAAACTTCCTGAGTAACTTTGTTTCCATCAATAGTATATTCTGTTTTGGAAATACCTGTATTCAGAGTCAGGGATCTTTTGTAAGATAATGGTTGTCCCTTCCACCCGAAATTGATAATCAGATCGCCTAAAGGCTGGTATGAACGAACCTGAGGGGGCGTTCCCAACATGAATTTATTCGACAATTCCAGTGCCTTTTTGTATTCGCCCCTGAATATGGCTTGTTGAATTTCGCCAAGATGAGCTTTAGACCGGGGATTGTTATTATTTATTTTTGATCCTGCCCAAACGCTTTCTTCATTCAGCTGGATCCTCTCATGACTAAAATCGCCGAAAACCATCCCTCCCAGGCGGCCGTTGCCAACAGGTAAAGCTTCGGTCCATGTTTTTGCCGGACTTTTATACCAGAGTTTTATATCCTTATCTTGTGCAGCAGACGAAAGACAACAGATCGTACAAAGCGCAACAATAACGAGTTTAGTTTTTGACATCATTTTCTTTCTTTGTATTTCGTTAAAAGGTTCCCGATAGTTGATTGTGCAAATTGAATATACTGCTTCCAGTCGTATTCCAGAATATCGTGTTTGCCCGATCGGATGTGGTGAGAAATAATGCCGGATACAGGTGTATCAGGCTGAGGTACAACTTCCGGATTGAGCCCGCTTTTATAACCGTACAGCGCATAAACCGACGAAGCATAGCAGGCTGAAAGATATTCTCCTTTAGGATCTGCCCAACTATCCTCAGAAGCGCTGGCAACATAAAGCGGACGAGGGGCAATTAAAGATAGAACCATGTGTTGGTCGAAAGGAAGAGAGTCTTCTTTGTCGCTGTATTTTTTAAAGTTTCCACAGGTCCATCGAGGAAATCTACCATTAACAAAGCCAATTGTTTCACCAAATACTCTCTTTGAAAGAGCCGCACCACAACAACCGGAGCAGTTTGATATTACCCCGGCAAAACGTTGATCGGTTGCCCCTGCCCAAAGAGCCGCCTTGCCTAAACGCGAATGACCAATGACAAACACGTGGTTACCATCCACATTTTTATCGTTTTTCAGATAGTCAAGCGCACGGGATAAACCCCATGCCCAGGCAGAAAGAGCACCCCACTCATCGTCGGTGGGCTTGGTTTGTCCTTCTGAATAAAACAGGGGATAGACACCCGTCGAATAATCATTTTTGTCGGGGGCAATGTCCCAGTAATACATGATCGCTACTCCACAACCAGACTTGATAATCATTTCGGCAGGCCAATTTTCGGAGGCACTACCTCGTTCTTTCACAGTACCATTCCACGCTTTGGCGAAATGAATAGTTGTATCTCTGTTTACTGTTTGGTTACCGGCAAAATTATAACCCAGGAATGTAGGAAAGGATTTTTTTTCTTTGGGTAGATACATCAATAATTCAACACTTAATTCTTTTCCATTCATACGAAAGGTTAGCATCACCTGTTTACGAATAGCAATCCCACCCAAAGCCTGATCGTCATTATCCAGAATTTTTATTTCCGAAATTTTAAGATCGCCGGGGATTTTCCCATATTGTTCCTGTTCCAAAAGGGCTAATACTTCCGGACGACGGATTTTCTCCCAATCCTTTACATTTTTAATCGGTTTACCACCTTGACTTATCAGCAATTCCGGCACCGTATAAGGAGGAACCATTGCTTCGTCTGATATTGTATTGGGAACCTGGCTAAACAGAGTGTTGGAAAATACCAACCATAGGTTTACAAATAATAACAGTTTTTTCATGTTTATATCTATTGTTTTTAATTTACTATCCTGTTTTTCATGATTAGCACTCTTATGTAACTTCTTATTCTTATATAAACTCAGTCCCCCTTCTCAATCCTCATGAACTCACCCCCTTCTTTTCAAATCAGTTTAACTTGCTCCAAGGTATCTTTCATTAAATCATTTCGAACCATTTTCCTCAGTTAAAGAATACGGAAAATCAGCCTGATTTATACCTCTTTTCATATTCGGAACAGGCGACATCTTATAGTTCACAACACCGCCATTTTGTAAAAGGCTATGCGAAAAATAGTTTTTGGTATAAACAGAACCATTCACGCCTGCTTCTTTCACAAAAACATTTTCGGCACTATTCTGATCAGCTTTTAGTTCCAGTGTTTTGCCGTTGTCGAACCGAACCTTTTCGTAGGCTTTATAGTCGAATACCGGTGGCATATTAAATACCGAGTCAAGCATTTGGACAAAGATTTTTTTCAATTAAATTTACGGAAATAACCTTAACATAACTACCGCATGATGACGGATTTCTGTCGTGAATTCCCCTGTGAACTCTCCTAAATCTTTTTGTCGCCAGAGATCACGGAGTTTCCATTTACCTTTCAGTCCAACTTTGGCAAAATCGAATACAAACTGTTTTGTCTGCTCATCTCCCCAACGAAAGTAAGATTGCGGCGTTTTGCCAAAATCATCCGTATTGAAAAGTCCGACTGCAAGAGAGCCGTCTTCCATTGGTTTTGCCCAGATATGAACTCCATTTTCGTCAGCAACAAGCCTTGCAGGTTTTCCCAATGGATCCTGATTAACTTCAATGACTTCGTCGTTGGTAAGCAGGTTCAGTGTAAAATCATCCAACTGCTCAATGGGGCAACCGATCAGTAACGGGGCTGCCAGCAGGCTGAAGATGCTGACGTGGCTGTACTGCTCGTCGGGGGTGAGCCTGGAAGGGTGTAACTCCGTAGGCCCCATGCTTACATTTCCAAGAATCATCATATCCGGATCGTTCCAATGTCCAGGACCTGCGAATTCTGCCCATTTATCGATGGTAAAAGCCAGTGAATAGAGACTGGTCCAACTGTCCCTGATATCTGGTCCTGTGCGCCATGCATTGGTTAGCCGGGCCAAGTCAGCGGCCTTTTCAATCGGAGCATTGTTTGAGATACTAAAAACCACGTCCCTACCTGACTTTTTCAGGGCAGCCGACATGCGTTCCGTTGAGGTTACATCTATCCTCCAGTCGTATTTCAGGTAGTCAAAACCCCATTCTGCCATCTGCAGGGCATCATTTGTTTCAAACCGGTATTTCCCGATTGGACCAGAAGAACGCCTGTTTGTCTTGATGGGTTCATGTTTTTCCCCGCCTTTTTCAAAATCGGAGGAAGCGCCGACATAACCGGCATAACTCCAGACGTAGGGGGTAGAATAGATTCCTGCTTTTAACCCGAGGGAATGGATATAATCAACCATCCCTTTAATATCAGGAAACTTTTCATTGGGTTGCAGCGCATTTAGTTTTCCACCTCTTCTCCCCTGCCATGCATCATCAATGTTGATGTAGCTCCACCCGTGATCGCTCAAACCCTTGTTCACCATCGCTTTTGCCGTGGAAATCACTTTCTCCCTGTCAATTTTTTCGGCCCATGAATTCCATCCGTTCCAGCCAATGGGAGGCGTCAGAGATATGGTATCTCCAATACAAATTTTCAGTTGCCTTGTTGATTCTCCCAATTCATTTTTTGCTTTGAGTGTAGTGAAGTAGATCCCGCATTTGTTTACTTTTCCTGTGATGATACCAGTCCGGGAGTCTAAGATAAGTCCGGCTGGCAGATTCTCAGCAGAAAACTGCATCGGGCGTTTCCCGGTAGTTGAAATGGAATATAAAAATGGATTTCCGGGTGTGGCACCAAAAATTTTGGCAGAATTTATTTTTGGCGTTTCCGGAGGAACGGGAGTAAGTATCTGTTTTTCATCTGAATTAGGAATCAATTTTGGAAGACTGTCAGGGATCATCTCAAACCTGGCGTTTGCCCAATTACAGTAAGTCATCTTGTTCTTCAACCCTCCGATGTCGTCGGTAACCAGAAGACCCAGCCGTTGAATACCCTTCAGGTTCAGGTCAATCTTTTTTGCAGGATCGCCAACCCTCATTTCACCACTTTCGAACAGAACTTTTTTATCGCCCACCACATAGAACCTGATTGGGATATCTTTGTTCGCTTTATCATCCGCACCAACCTCTGCCATGAACCGCCTGGCATTTCCGTTCAGGAAGAAAGGGAACACGGCCGTAGTAATCGAACCAATCCCTCTTTGATAACGAACACCACCAATGCGGATGGTATCCGCCAGATAATTTGCCTTTGCTTTTACAGGACGGATCCCTTCCGAAAACGATACTATTGCCAGATCATCCACCCAAATAGTGGAAACTTTCTCCGAACACGATCCTAATGCAAAGAAGCAGGCTAACAGGGTGATCAACTTTGATATGTTTCTCATAATTTATATTTTTATCATACTTATCAAAACAACTCCATGGTGGTTTATTGTTGTTTCGAATGACCCGTCAAATTCACCTAAATCTTTTTGTCTCCAGAGATCACGTATTTTCCACTTTCCTTTCAGACCAACTTTGGCAAAATCGAATACAAACTGCTTTGGCTGCTCACTTCCCCAGCGAAAGTATGATTGCGGTGTTTTGCCAAAGTCATCTGTGTTAAAAAGTCCGACAGCAAAAGAGCCATCTTCCATTGGTTTTGCCCAGAACTGAACGCCATTCTGATCCGCGACAAATCTTGCAGGTTTTCCCAGTGGGTCCTGATTCACTTCAATAACTTCGTCGTTGGTAAGCAAGTTCAACGAAAAATCATCCAATTGTTCAATGGGACAACCAATAAGCAATGGTGCGGCCAGCAAACTAAATAAACTAAAATGGCTATATTGTTCGTCGGGAGTAAGGCGGGTAGGATGCAATTCAGTGCCGGTGGTCACATTCCCCAGGATCAGCATGTCGGGATCGTTCCAATGCCCGGGACCGCCGAACGGAGCCCACTTGTCGATGGTAAATGCCGAAGTATACAGACTTAACCAGCTATCGCGGATGTCGGGTCCTGTGCGCCATGCATTCGACACTCTGGCCCAGTCTTTTGCGTTCTCAAACGGAGCTGAATTGGATAAGCTAAACAGAATATCCCTGCCGGATTTTTTCAATGCATCTGACATCCGTTCAGCCGAATTCAGTTCTATGCGCCAATCATATTTCCCGGCATAACCTGCATAGGTCGAAATCCAGGGGGTCGAGTAAATGCCGAGCTTTAAGCCCATTGCATGGATGTTGTCAATCATTTTCTTAAACTCCGGGAATTTTTCGTTAGCCTGCAGGGCGTTAAGCTTTCCCCCGCGCTGTCCTTCCCAGGTATCGTCGATGTTGATGTACGTCCAGCCATGATTGCTCAGTCCCATACTCACCATGGCATTGGCTGAAGCAATTACTTTTTCTCCGTCAATATTCCTTGCCCATGAATTCCAGCCGTTCCAACCGATTGGAGGGGTGAGGGCAATAGTGTCGCCAATCACAATTTTTAGTGGTTTAACTGACTCTCCAAAGACGTTTTTTGCCTTAAGAGTGGCCAGATAAGTGCCTTTTTTGGTGACTTTCCCTGTAATTAAACCTGTTTTTGAGTCTAATACCAGTCCTTTTGGTAAATTCTCAGAAGAGAATTCAACAGGACGGTCTCCGGTTGTTGCTATTGTATAAAGGAATGGGTTGCCCGGAGTAGCACCAAATATCCTTGCTGAATTGATTTTTGGTGTTTTAGCCGGAGGTGGTGTCAGAATGTATTTTTCTCCATTATTTGGTATGGGCTGAGGAGCATTTTCATCCAACATTACTAATTTTGCATCTGCCCAATCGGAATAGGTTCTGCCATAGCCCTCATCCTCCAGGCTGACAGTTACCAGAAGTCCAAGGCGTTGAATCCCTGAAAGGTTAGCGCTTACTTTTTTGGGGGCATCGCCCACTTTCATCGCACCGCTTTCGAAAAGGACTTTTTGATCACCAAGTACGTAAAACTGAACGAGCATATTTTTGTTTCCCTTATCGTCGGCACCCACCATTGCTGAAAATTGCTCTGCTTTCCCATTCAGCAGGAAGGAAAGAACACTAACCGATTGCACGCCAATCCCTCTTTCGAAATAGTGACCTGCCAGCCGGATAGAATCGCCACCTGCACTTTTCTTTGCTGAAACCGAAGGGATCCCTTCTGAAAAGGTTTGTATTTTCAGGTCATCCAGCCATATATTGGTGGTTTTTGGGGTGCAGCCCCCGGAAACTATATAAAAAAAGACAATTAATAATCTGATGGCCTGTTTCATTATGGTAATTTTTGGTAGTTTAAAATATCCGGAAAGTGTACACAAACCACTGGATGCATTGTATAAAGACGGTACGCATCTCCATCATAAACCAAAACAGGACTGGATTTATTTTCGCGTAAAATGGGATTCTTTGAATATTTGACCCAATGGATCAGGTCATCTGATTTCGCCACACAAGAACTCCACTCGTGCCAGTCTTTATATGCTGAAGCATGATAATAAGCATAATAACTACCTTTGTATTTAATGATCTGGTCAACGGCAACTGCATATTTATCGTACAATTCAGGCCCCATCTTAATGACCGGCTCATCCTGCAAATTTGTCCAGACTTTTAAATCAGTGGAGACTGCCAGCCAGATTCCAAGGTCATCCCGTTCATAAAAGAGATACCACTTATCATTTTCAAGCCATATTGAAGGGGTACCAAAAGGTCCTTTAGACAGTGGCTGGCCATTACTATACCTTATATCCAACGGACCGTTCTCTTTCCAATGGATACGGTCAGCGGAGGTGAGCTGGTGGGCAATGTCGTCCTTCCCTTCAGCAAACATATAGTAGGTACCTTTCGACTTTATAACGCACATGTCTTCAACCCATCCGGCATCATAGATTGGATTATTTATATACCTTGTCCATGTGATTCCATCCTCAGAAGTTGCATAACCAAGATGACTTTCAGTCGCCTTTCCACTCTGCTTATTATAACCGGTATACCACAAGTGATACATTCCATCTTCTTTCAGAATATAACCTCTTTCCCTGATCATCTGATCCCATGAATTGGTACCTGTGCCTGTAAATACCGGATTCTTTTCATAAGAGGTGAAATTTACCAATTCATCAGGAAATTTTGAATTACTTTTCTCCTTTGCCATAGAGGCTATGTTATCAGGACCGGCTTTAACCTGAGAAAAGACTATTCCGGTCAGGAACATAAGCATAATTGCTTTAATGTTCACTTTACGGTGAGTCAAATACTTTTCGAAAACTGTATTTATTTTCATATACAGCCTGATTTACAAATTAAATTAGCTTTTCCAAAGATCTTCCCCGTATTCCCATCCTTTGCGAACAGGTTCCTTAAGGTTAACATTAAATTCAGGATGATTGGTAACTTTCATATTTGCAGCATCATACTCTATGCGAGTATTGAATCGCTGAGCTAATACTCCTGTGAGGGACATCTCCACTAATTTTGTAGCATAATCGAAATTCGAACCCGGCAACGTACTATTTTTGATGGCATCAATCCATTCGCGCTGGGGATTTTCTTCAAGGACTCTTGGGATAGTTTGTGCCGGGAGATTTTTCTGAAATTCAGCCCATTCTTCACCAGGTAATAAAATTTTAGGATCATTTGGACGTCCGCCTGTCATAAGGCAATGCTTATCACCAACCATAATCATACCGCTTCCCGGCAACTTTTCAAGATTCCATTCCGGACGAAGTTCGGGTTTCAATCCGCCTTCGTGCCAGCGCATGGTAACGGGACTTTTATCTCCACGTTTTGGAAAATCCCATCGAATAATGGCCTGGTCTGAAACAAATCCGGTATCAGGAACGGGTGACTTAAACTCAGTTTCAACAACATCAGGCATACCCAAATCCAATGACCAGAAAGGAGCATCGAGCGTGTGGCAACACCAGTCGCCCAATTCACCATTGCCAAAATCGAACCAACTACGCCATGTTTTTGGGGCATAAATACCATTGTATGGTCGGTATGCTGCTGGTCCCAGCCACACATCCCAATCGAAATATTCAGGAATAGGCTGTTCTTCCGGCGGAAAACTTTCGGGCTTATCGAAGAACTTTCCTTTACCAAAGGTTGGTCCATCAAACCAGGCTATTACTTCGGTAACATTGCCCAATATTCCGGCTTCATACCATTCTCTTACCAGACGAATACCGTTGGTGGTATGCCCCTGGTTAGCCATTTGAGTAATTACGGAATAGTGTTTGGCAGCCTTCCGGAGGGTTCTTAATTGCCAGATATTGTGAGCAAGAGGTTTTTCAACTATTACATGTTTGCCAAGTTCCATTGCAGCCATTGCTGCCGGGAAATGAGTATGGTCAGGAGTACAGACCATCACTGCATCAATTTCTTTGTGCATCCGATCAAACATCACCCTGAAATCTTTAAAGAGCCTGGCATTTGGCATCGCTTTAAAACCTTCGGCAGCTCTGTTGTTATCAACATCGCATAATGCAACAATATTTTCGTTCCATTTTGGATCTTTCTGGTTAATTAGTTTACTCCAGTTCGATTTACCTCGTCCTCCTACACCTATAACTGCAATATTTAATCTGCTCGATGGGGAACAACTTATCAGGTTAGGAATAAAAAATGCACCTGCCGTAAATGCACCTGCAGACTTAAGAAAATCTCTTCTTGTTGGTTTCATCATTGTTTTATGGTTTTAATGTTTTAATCGATAAATTTAGAACAAAAATATTTAATTTGAATTTATTGAACCGGAAGGGAGCAAAACAGATGCTTTCAGAAAAGGAACTTCCTATGCCTTCTCGATAGTCGTTACCTGGCATAGAGCAATAATCAGAAAGAGAGATATTTGATTTTTCATCCGTACAAAATTATTTTTAATATGTCGGATGGAGCTCTCATGTTGATTTTGTTCATGCAAGCCAACCTTGGAATGCCTGGTGAACTGGCAATCAAAAGGCTTATTTTTTCCTCAACAGAAAGTTGATACAGCAAATCAATTATGCGCTCATGCTGAGGGGCATTTTCGTTTCGGAATAGAGGTAAACTTTGGCCAAAGCCCTGATTAACAAAAACTGAAATCAAGCATATTAAAATGCTAAATTTGAGTAAGTTAATTTCTCTTTTCATTACTGATTTATCGTATTGGTTCACTATTTTAAGTTCGTTTTAATAACACCCTTTTCCTGACTAACCGGAATCATCAGGTTTTTAGTTGTAATGTCCGACGAATTGTTAAAAAGGACAACAGGCAATTCTTTAACGGCAGGAATATCTACACCAACCATTTCAATCCCTTTCACATCATCAAAAACGAATGCAGGGCGAAAATCATCCTCAACATAGCTCACTTTTACATTTTTCATTTTAACTCCTTCAGCATGGCGCACATAAAAGCCCCATGAAGGCAGCTCCCCAAACATCGAAAACTCGGGATAATTGGCTTCGTTTTCAGGAATTGAGGTAATCTTATTTAGAGGAATATACGCTATTTCTTTGCTGGCCATTCCGCCATAGCTGATTTCCACATTCTCGATAGTCACATCCTGAACGGGGTATCCCGGAATTCCAACTATGGAAGAAGGGATCAGGTTGTAGGGTAAAAACGGGTGTCCGTAAATGTGAAAATGAGAGGGCCGTTTGGGCATTTTATCCTCCCCCGGACGAAGATGATCAGGTGGCCCTTCTATTGGATAACCCTGGTCGGGCTTGTAAAGAGGGATCTCTGCTTTAATATTGGCGATGTAAACACCTTTGAGTGTTCCAACTTTACTCTCCTGATTCCGGTGTCCGCGGCGGATAAAAATGGCATTACCTGTATTCTTTGCCACAACATTTTGAATATCTATGTTTTCCAGCACTCCCCCATCAACCGATTCGATAGCAATGGCTGAGCGGTAGGTGTCAAAAACAGTAAGATTGCGTACTTTGATGTTTTTAAAACCTCCGGTTGAAGCTGTACCCATTTTAAATCCACTGGCGCTGGAGCGAACAGTGCAACTGTCGATCCATACATTCTCGCAAAGGGAATTAGGATTTTCAGATTTCAGGCAAATACCGTCATCAGCCGAGTTGATAAAACAATTGGTGATTCTTACATTTTGGCAATCCGTAATATCCAATCCGTCATTGTTCCAGTAAGCAGTGCTTTGAACGGTTATCCCATGAATGATAACATTGTTGCACTCGCGGTAATCCTGAACCCAGCCTGAAGCATCTTTTAGTGTGATTCCCGATACATTTATTTCAGAGCATGAATCAATTGCAAGAATCATAGCCCTGTGCCCCGGCCTTTTTACCAGCCAGATTGTATCTTCTTTTATTTCGCCACTTCTGAGTTTTTGGAACACATCCAACATAAGCTCTTGTCCCTGCCCATCAAGAATACCAGTACCACTGATCGATACCTTTGTCTGATTTTTTGCCCTGATAAGTGCCCGGCGGTCATTGCCGTAATCTGAAAGATCAGGTGATCCCAGAAGACAGGCACCCTGTTCCAAATGCAAATCAACACCCGATTTCATAAATATTGTTCCGGTCATGAAGTTTCCGGGAGGAACAATTAGCCTCCCACCACCGGAAGCCGAAATCTCATCGATTGCCTTTTGAATATAAGCAGCATTATTTGTTTTCCCATCTGCTATTGCACCATAGGAGGTAATTAGATTTTCATTTTTTGTCTTGCACCCGATCGCGGAACAAAGCAAAAGGATTAAAATTGGCCATCTTGTTTTCATTTTAAAAATTTTTTATGAGGTTTGATTTTATTTTGTATCACCCCATTTTTTGTTTGGAGTATTTCCCATTTCGAGCACGAGCTTTCCTCCTGCGGTAATCTCATCGTGGTAAAACCATTGTTTCGTTAATGGTTTCCCGTTTAGTATCGCTGATTGAATGTAGCAGTTCTCCGGCTTATTGTTTATTATTTCAATTACAAAACTTTTTCCTTTGTAATAACCGGAGTCCAGATGAATGATAATTTTATCAAAGATGGGGCTGCCAAGCTCTATAACTGGTCGCAACTCTGCACCTGAATTCATTTCGAAAAGACCAATTTTCATCAGAACAGCCAATGAACCCATTAATCCCTGGTCTTCATCACCGTTGTAACCTTTATTCGTTGACAGGGCGCTAAAAGCCTGTTCAACAACCTTTCGTGACCAATACTGTGTTAACCACGGATACCCGATGTGATTAAATACAAAGGCCGTTTCGATAGATGGTTGATTGCCATAATTGATCGGGATGCGGCTATATTCTTCCTGAAGTTCTTTTGATTTGGACTTACCTGAAGTAAAATCAAGCTTTGCTGCTTCTTTAAAACTGTTTTCAAGCTTTGCTGCCATTTTATCCTTTCCACCCATCAATGTGGCTAAACCTGAGAGGTCGTGGGGGACAAACCATGTCGCCTGTGCAGCATTTGCTTCAACGAATCCATTCTGATATTGATATGGATCGAAAGGCTCTTTCCATTTACCATCCATATCTTTGGGACGAATCCAGCCGGATTGAGGATCATACAGGTTTTTCCAGTTTGAGGAACGTTTCATGAAGTAATTATAGTCGTCCTGCTTTCCCAATGATTTGGCCATCTGAGCTAAACACCAGTCCTGGGAAGCATATTCAAGGGTCTGTGCTGCCCCATCCTGATGAAATCCCCACTTCTGGCTCAATGGATAAGGTACATAGCCTTTTTCAATATAATATTCTATTCCACCGCCATTGGCCGTGTTGTGCTCATAACCTGCTTTCCCCATCATCCCTCCGGGCAGATGGTTTTTCTTCATCCCTTCGTAGGCTTTAGCAATATCAAAACTCCTTATGCCTTTCATATAGGCACTTACAATAAAAGGAGTTGACGAAGCCCCGGTCATTACAGCTGTATAATTTCCTCCCGCAGGTCCTCGTGGGATAAGTCCGCCATCGTTGTACATCATCAGCATTGAGTTGACAAAATCGTTGGCAATTTTTGGATAAACAAGGTCCCACAGCGTGGCGATAGTCCACTGAGCTCCCCAGAAAGAGTCGGAATTATGATGGTTGAAAAGTGGTTTCCCATTTTTGTCCAGAGGTATCTGGCCAATACGCCTTTCAGCACCGGTCATATCGCAGTATTTTCCGTTTGCATCACTGATAATTCGACGGCCTAAAAGCGAATGCCACAAATCAGTATAAAACCTTCGTTGTTGTTCAGGCGTGCCACCTTCAATTTCAATCCTGCTAAGCCAACTGTTCCATTCTTCAGATGATTCATTGACTACTTTGTCAAAATCCCAGTGTGGTAATTCAGCTTGAATATTAAGGCGAGCCTGATCGGCATCCACATAAGATATTCCAACTTTCATCTGAATAACCTTACCTTTGGGAGTAGCAAATTTCAGGTAAACGCCACCTTTGCTCCCTTCAAATTCATCAACAATGCCGGTAAGTTTTCCATCTTTCCATGCAGCCATATTTTCAAAAGGAGTATCAAACTGAATATCATAAAAAACATACATCTCTTTTGGACGGCGGGTCGTTTTATCCATCAGGGCATATCCTTGAATCTCTTTGTCGTTCAACTTTTTAGCATATCCTTTTTTCGTACCGGCAGGTCCTAAAAAAGTTCCCAGGTCGAGCAAAAGATAACTCTCTTCAGCGGCCGGATACCGGTACCTGTGAAATCCAACCCTGATGGTAGAGGTCAATTCGGCCCTTATGCCATAATCTTCCAGAAAAACCGAATGATATCCCGGTTTAACTATCTCCTTTTCATGTTTGTATCCGGAGCCATAAATTTTGGATCCTAAATGACCTTTAAATTTTCCTGTTACCGGTAAAACCGGAATGCCGGAAAGCTGCCATCCGTGAATATGGCTGAAAAAAAGTATTGAATCTCTTTCATATCTATATCCGGAACCCCAGTCGCCATCCGCGTTATTATCAGGACTAAGGTTTACCATGCCGAAGGGTCTGCATGCTGACGAAAAAAAGATCCACCGGGAGTTTTCACTATCCAGTTGCGGATAAACCAAATCTACCGGCCTGCTAATTTCCTGCGCATGAAGTGAAAAAGCTGAAATCAATAGAAATGCAGCTCCTAAGAACCAATTTATAGTTTTCATGGCTTTTGTAATAAACTGAAGTTTAGATTTATCATATTAATCCCTGTTACCATCGTCTTTGGTCTTCACCCCCTGCTTTATTGTAGGATAGAGAATCTCTGCATGCACTTCTTTCAGGTAAGCCATCAGCTTTGATTCAAGTTCCTCTGCCTTTTGAGTCTCTTTTTTCGACAAATCGCTTAATTCACCGATATCATCCTTCAGATTATACAGTTCAATTTTTTTTGAATCCCAGAACTTGATGAGTTTATAATCGCCAACACGGATCGCCGAATGCGACTTTCCGAAGTAATGAAAAACCAATTCGTCGGTTTTTCTTTTGAATTTGCCCTCATTCCCGTTTTCGAGCAAGGGACTGATGCTTGTTCCGTCCAGATTATCGGGAAGCGGAGTTTTATTTCCGGCCAGGTCAGCAAAAGTAGGCAGAAGGTCCCAGCCGGTTACCGGAACATTGCATTGGCTGCCAGCTTTTATCCCCGGTCCGATTACAATAAATGGAACCCGAATGCCACCTTCATACAGAGTCCATTTGCCACCACGGAGGGGATAATTGCGTGTGTGGGTGCTGAATACAGACGGATGATCAAACTTATTCTTAACAGGAGGGATAAATTCAACTCCTCCATTATCAGCCATTAGTATCAGATAAGTATGATCTGCAATTCCCAACTGATCGATCATATCCAGAATTCTACCAATTCCTGAATCCAGGTTTTCTAACATTCCTGCCCAGGCCGGGTTTGAATGAATTTCTCCTTTCTTTTTTTGCAGGTATTTGTTATAGGTTTCTTCAGTAGTTTGCATATCGACATGGGTTGCATAATGCGAAACCTGAAGAAAAAACGGATGTCCGGTTTTTACCTGCCGGCTCATAAAATTGAGAGCACGAGCCGTAATGGTCTCGATACGTTTAGGATCATTGTTCAGGAAGAAATCAGTCCATTTAGTATCTTTGGTCGAATTCATATCGCCATTACTGTTCCCTGTGTTTCCATCACTTTCATCATAGCCAAGATCCTCAGGGAAAATATCGGCCCGCAAATCCCATTTGCCATAATGAGCAGCCCTGTAATCCGGGGAGATTGACTTCAATATTTGCGGAATTGCCGGTACCATTTTATAATCGGGATGATAATTCTCTTTGAAAAGGGCATCGCCCTGACGCGCCGGTGTCTGGCCAAACTGAATGCTTCTGCGTGTAGGACAAGACAGGGCACAGGGGGCATAGCCGCTTGTAAACCGCATCCCCCGGGCTGCAAATCTCTCTATATTCGAAGTTTCATAAAAATCGCTCTTTGAATTGGAGATATTGTCATCCATCAACTGTGAACTGCTGGTCCAACCCTGATCATCTGTCAGGATTAAGATGAAATTCGGTTTTTGAACCTGCTGAGCGCCCACAACCTGCATTACCGGCGTAATTAGAAGGCTTATGGAAGAAATTTTTTGCAGCCATCCTTTGAAAAGGCTGTTTAGTGGTTTGCTGGTTTTCATTTAAAATATTTTAATTGTAATTTACTTCAAATCAATTATAAAGGAAGTTTTTCAATTTCGGAATTATTTACTAATTTCTCTTCATCGCTTTTTGAATAGAAGCAGGTATCTCATCAACTGCTTCCTTAAAAACTTCTTTGCCATCAATAATTTCAAGCAATTTTGAGCTACTGATCTCTTTCCCTATGTAAGTTTTCCCTTTATTGTTAAGAATTCCGTCAGAAACCAGCGAAGCACTATTGTAATTGTTCCATATTTGTAGGTTTGCAGGCTTCGAAGAGTTCATTTCAGCATTTATGTTCCAATTACCTACTGTGAAAACTCCATCGTTTTTATTGCTGGTCACAAGCTCAAAACTCCCATCAGGCTTCACCTGAATAATAGCCAGAAATCTCATCTTCTCTGTTTTTTGTTTAGATACTCCGGAGAAGTGCCATTGGTTTTTAAAGACAATAGTGTCTCCTTCTTCATCTATTTTGTTTGTCCAATTGTCAACAGGGACAGAGAATTGATCGGTCACCATAAATTCGATTTCAGAAGATGAGTAGAGTGATACCTGTGCTTTAGCCACTTCACTTCCGGCAATAATTATTTTCTTATCAGGATCAATTTTCAATCCATTATCGTTGTGCAACAACCAGCTCCATTCTGCAGCATGATCTGCTTCAAGTTCATCATATATTACTATTGTTGACGGTCGAAGCATAATATAATGGCGTCTGAAAAGTTTAATCCCGTGATCAGTTTTCACCCCTTCATCTGTTCCTGAATATGCATTCGAAGCATCACCAACAGCATACGAAATCTGTTTTCCGTGCAGGAATCGTGGCAGATAGCCATAAGCTACATCGCTGAAAGGCTGTCCTTCCCCATCGATTAAAACACCGTTATGCCCTCTGGTATGTTTGTACCAGCCCAGAAAATGAGGATCTCCCATTGCCGGACGGTAGCCTGTATTATAGAAAAGCCTTTTACCGCCATAAGCAATATTAAATGTGTTCTGATCGGCATGAGCGTGCGCCATTGGCCCAAACGGGCTGCTACGTACCGACAGCATAAGGTCGGTTTTGGCATTTTCCAATGAGGTATGCATATAGGCAACACCTATATCAGGAAACCTGGCAGCCTGAAGAATGTCCGATTCTTTTACCGGTTCAGGAAGGGTCATTTTATACCCCCGTTTAATTCTGAACCAGCGAAATTCATCTTCGTCAGCAATTTCATTTCCTGAACTTCTTGTTACTGCCTGAGCATACCATGCTGCATAGGGGTTGTTAAGCAAGCGAGCCATAGCATCGCTGTAACCTGCATAGTTAATCGGGGGAAACGGATATCTTTCTCCGTCATTACAAAATCCATCCGACACGGAATTTGCAGGGAAGGCATAGATCAGCCAGCCGGGGTTATTATTAAACCATTCTGATCTCATAAAGTCAACTCCCGAAAGCTCTTTGAAAATAGATGACACGTCAATCAGGGTAAGAGTATTCATCCCAAAATAAGATGTTCCGTTGAACCAGGCACCATCTTCCTCTCCCATTTTGGGTGCCTGTGCAATCCAGATTTCATAAATATATTCTAACCAGAGGTCTGCTTCCGGGATTTCACCTTTAAAAGCCAGCGAAGTCTGAAGCAGATGATGAAGAATATGCTGCCAGACATGCATCGATGAAGAGCGGCTTTCAACCTGACCTATCCACAGCTTGTAGAACTGGCTGGCACGAATAGAAGACTGTTTAATGATTCCTTCTCTTTCAGTCGCCGATAACAGATCCCAAAAAGTATCAGCTCCGATTGCAAGACCTGCCATGATACCGGCATCGCCAAAATTATTTGTATGGGAAGGTCCATTGGGATCCCATGTGGAAACTTCAAGCATCCACTTTTCAGCTGTATTAAAATATTTTGTATCGCCGGTTAACAGATACGCCTGTGAAAGTGAGTTGATTGCATTGTAAACCTTCCATCCAGCCCATTTACTTGCCAGACTGGCAATCTTTTCATTTTCGAATTCATCTTTCCCGCGGAATGAAGGAAGTGCCGATTCTTCTTTAGGAGGAAGTTTGTCCAGATAGTTATTTGCCTCCCGGATTATCAATGACGATTCTTTATACTCTTTTGCTCTTATCCGGAATGCGTTGAAATCAGCCTTGTTTACCAATACTCTAGGGTGTGATAAAGGAACACCAGCCAGTAATACTTTAACTTCAGGAGTTTCGAATATCCGGGTTGAGGGTTTAATTAAAAATGAATCGGTCTTATTCCATTTTTCATCATTGACCTTATATTGCCAATACCATATTCCTGCACCAAGCTTTTTGTGTGGATTGAAAATGGCGTATGGTATTTCCTCCTTTTCAATTAAATCACGATTGAAATCATCAGAAGATGAGATTCTTACACTGTACTTCGCATTTTTGGATGAAGGCCATTGAAAACTGGGTGAATTAAAAGCTGGTTCTTCGCCATAAGAAGGAGTAGTCCAGATTCTCTCTTTCGGATAGATAACATCGGCATCGGCTTTTTCTTGTGCCTGGTTAAATACCTCTGAGGAGCTGAAAGCAACCAATACAAGAAATGATATAATAAATAGCAGTATATATCTCATTTGAAGTTTATTCTAATTGGTAGGAATTTTCTTATTTTTCTCAAGCCACAGCTGATATTGGTTTTTTAGTTCTTCAACAATATCAGGATACATAGCCGAAAGATTTTTCATCTCTCCCGGATCTGCTTCCAAATCGACGAGAAAAAGTGAATCAGTTTCGGTCAGGACACCTTTGTTGCTTGTATCGACAGGATTTCCATGCAACTTCCATTTACCTTTGCGGGCTACCCACATATTCTTACCAAATGCCCAGCAATAACCATCGGCATGTAAGGTTACAGCTTCTGAATTGTTAATGACAGGCACTAAACTTTTTCCGTCCAGATTCTTAGTATCCAATTTAATATTACAATATTCTGCCAGGGTTGGCAACCAGTCGGTATTCACTGCAAATTGGTCGCGTTGCTGACCTTCAGGGATTTTGCCCGGCCAGCTGATAATGGAAGGAACCCTGATCCCACCTTCAAACAGGCAGGCTTTTGCACCACGATAAATGCCGGCACTTCCACCGCCAAAATGAGCCCTTTCTTCGGTTGAATAACCATTGTCGGACTGAAAAATAATAATTGTATTTTCACTGAGCCCCAGTTCGGTAACCTTCTTCAATAATAAACCTATTTTATCATCGAGCGTTGAGACAAACGCGGCATAAAGATCGCGTGGATAAGCAACTCCCTTTTTTCTGTAGTATTCCAGCCATTTTGGATCGCCCTGATACGGATAATGCGGCATGTTGATTGCAAAATAAAGGAAAAACGGATGCTCCTTATTTTGTTCCATGTACTGCCCTGCCTCTTTTACCATCAGATCGGGGAAATATTGACCAGGATAGAATACCTCTTTTCCGTTACGGTACAGATCGTGCCTGTTGGGACCACTCCAGTAAAAGAAATGCGAGTAATTGTCGATACAACCAACCATGTGGCCAAAAGAATAATCGAACCCCTGAGCATTCGGACTCATTTCAGGCTGATATCCCAAATGCCATTTGCCGATATGTGCAGTATTGTAGCCGGCATTTTTAAACATTTCGGCCATGGTGTATTGGTCACCCGGCAGGCCGGCCCTGCTATTCAGATCGGCACCGGCATTTCCCGGTACACCTGCCCGTTGGGCATTCAGTCCGGTCAGCAGTGATGCTCTTGACGGTGAACAAACCGGAGCCGCGTAAAATTGGGTAAAACGGACCCCGCTTTTGGCTAATTTATCAATATTGGGAGTCACCAGATCTTTTGCGCCATAGCAATTTAAATCAATTGCCCCCTGATCGTCCGAATAGATCAGTATTACATTAGGCCTTTGCTGGGCATTGCACAACGAAACGCCAATAAAAAAGGATGTTACAAACGAATTCTCCAAAATCCTGACTATACCCATAATTGTATTTATTATTATTTCATCATGTATTTTATATACGGATCGTTATTCTTTTTAGCCCATTCGATCAACTGACTTCTGCAATTTTTCAGCTCACTGCTAAATTTAGGATCGCTGGCCAGATTAACCATTTCTCCGGGATCGTTTTGCAAATCGTAAAGTGTTTCTTTCTGGTTTCCCTCATTGTAAATCCAGTATTTAAACTGTCTGTTTCTCAGCATGCGGCCTTCGGGTTCAGGTTTTTGTCCGTTCACTGCTTCTCCCTGTACCAAATGATCGGATACCACAACATATTTTCGTTCGACAGGGGCGGTTTCGTTTGTAATCAATTGTTTTAAACTAACACCACGGTTATTTTCAGAAAGTGGAATACCTGCAAATTCACATAAGGTAGGCCTCAAATCAATTCCGGTTTGAACCAGGTAATCAGATTTTCGGGGCTTAAGACTCTTGGAGCTAATGATAAACGGCACCTTCGAGGCTTCTTCGTAAAATACGGTTTTCTGGTTCCAGCGGTGTGCTCCCTGGCAATCGCCGTGATCGCTCATAAAAACTATCAGGGTATTTTTATCGAGACCTGATTCACGTAATGAATTGAGTATCTTTCCAATTTCGCCGTCCACTTTTTCAATCATCCGGTAATAAGCCCAGATGTATTTCCGCCATTTTTCATCAGTAAAACCTGAAACCGGGAATGTATTACTGGCCTGGTAGGAGGTTCTTATCAATTGCATGATATCAGTTTCGTTTTTCGATGGCATCGCATTGGCTCTTAAGGGCGGACACTGATCTGCCGGCGGAGGATATCCGATGGCGCCATCCGGCAATTTCTGGCCACGTGGCCACTGACATATATTATGAGGATTCATAAAGGAGACCACCAGAAAAAACGGGTGTTGACGCTGCTTATCCAAAAAATTAATGGCCGAGCCGGGCGAAAGGCTATCAAGCCCGTTACCCTTTTTGTCTGGCAAATATGCAAACCCATGAGAGTCAGGCTGATTCCTGTCGTATGGTAAATGCCATTTGCCTACATAACCGGTCTCATAGCCTGCATTTTTTAAGATAGTTCCCAAAGTAGGGAATTCAACCGGATCAATCATTTTGTCCACATTGGACTGAATTCCCAATTCGTGCGGATAACGGCCTGTAAACAAGGAACTGCGCGAAGGGATACAAAGTGGGTTCGCACAGTAGGCGTTTGTAAAGCTGACACCATGGTCGGCCAGATAATCCATATTGGGCGTTTTCAGGTATTTGCTGCCCAAATTGCAACTCATCGATTCGGATGATAGCTGGTCGGTCATAATGATCAGGATATTGGGTTTGTCCGGCAGTTTTTGAGAATAAGCTCCTGCTGACGTCAAAACGGCTAAAACTGAACATCCGAGTGCTCCTTTATTAATTTGGTTTTTCATAGTTAATATGGTTTTTCAAAAACGGTTTGAGGGATAATCTGAACAGGTCCCAGGAGGCCAGATTCCAAACAATTACTTTCCCTGTCAGTAGCACCATTATGCCACCATCGGCTAAAACTATCATTCAGTACGGCATCAGGGACATCCCAGTATTCCTTGTTCGCACTCAAATTCGATACAATTATACTAACAACATTAGTACCTTCATTTACATATTTAGTAATATCGGTAGGAAACTCACCCCATGGACAAAATCTAACCAACTTGTGATTTATCCATATTTCAGCAAACCAATTTATTTTCCCCGGATTTAGAATCAGCTTTAAATTTGCATTAATATAGTCTTTGGGCAGACTAAACTCCTGTGTATAAATACCCCTTCCGGAAAACCAGCCGAGTCCGTAAGACTCCCAATTATTTAATGTAACGCTAACAGGATGCACTACCGCCCTGATAGGACTACTTATACCATCACTTAATTTTTGGAATTTTGATTTCACCGCGAAAATTATCTTTTGTCCCTTATATTTTTCAGGGATTACTATTTTCCCATTTACCGGAGCAATAACTTCTCCATTCAAATAGTATTCAAATGTGCCGGTATTAGTTGATAATAATAATGCGTCTGCACCAACCGGAACGACTTGCCTATACCAGGCATTAATGGGAAATTCAGGCTCTTTAGAGTCAAACCGAATACTGCTCCAACCTCCCAAAGGTGGTTTGCTATGTATAAAAACATTACCCCATGTACTGGTACCAGCCTCTTTTGCGCACCAGGTATCATTGGTATTCAGATGAACAACTTCTTTACTTGTAAAAATATCCCCTTCGGCTATTACTCCGTTATGATTGGGTACTTTTATCAGAATTTGATTTTCTCCAAGCTTTAAAAACTTATTAATATCATAATTCTCAATCGTTTGAAAAATACTATCTCTTCCGACACTATATCCATTTATTTCTAATTCATACGAAGGGTCTGCTGTAATTTTCATCCTTGCCTGTAAAGGTTTGGCACAAAGATTGAAGGTCTTACGGAATACTGCATCGCTTCCTCCCAGAGTTTTTAAGCGAATGTCCTTATTGAAGTACATAATTCTGTAACTATTCCATGAACTTAAATATCTCTCTCCGCCTTTTTCAGAGTTAAATTTATCGGCAATTTTAACGGTAGTACAATAGCTGTCATCAATATCAGGATTGGCGTAGTTAGTACCGCTTGCATTAATATCGGTATAGAATTTCATGACAGGAATATCTATCGTATCTTGAACAACATTATCTGTCCACCTGTCTTCTTCTTCGTTGTTGAACGGCATGAATGTCCAGACATTACTTAAGGCAAGATTACTAATCGCAGATTTTGCAGGTAACTTTATATATTCATTTTGCCGTTTCAAATCCAATACTTCTGCGAATTGAGGCTCATTAGCATTTCCCCAACCTGAAATGAAGGGTTTTTCCTGTTTGTAAATAATGGAGGCATCTTTTAAACTTGTTTCGCCTATCATCATTTTTTGATCTCCGGCTTTTCCTTTTTCAAATGTCAGGAAGAAGGCCTCCCTGGGTATAAAATCGAAAGAAAAGTATACTCTGTCTCCGTCCGATGAATAATTTGTAACCTCATGACTCTCGCCGGTTTCAATATTCATCTTATAGGGTTTCCCATAATTTAGAGTAGAAAGAACAAAATAATTTTGGTTTGTACTCTCGTTCATAAAAAGAAATTGCATTGTTTTATCGTCTGTTTGACGTTGGTGAAAGCGAAGATCAGCTTTGCTTCCTGAAATCACTTCCACCTCATTTGTGATGTGTTTATTGATAATCTCAGGTAAACTATTGATATCTTTTGTCATATATGCTCCTTGGGCATTGTTACTATTAAATAACTTATTTAAAGTCTGTTGAAGCTCCTTGTCTTTTCCTTTAGGGTCTGAATGTGATATTTCGCCTATCGCTATAACTTTTCCCCCTGATTGACAAAAGTCTTCTAATTTCTTTGCAACATTCGCTGACATTACCGACATCGGAGGAATAATAAGAACACTATACTCTTCCGCCTGGACGCTAAGTTTGCTATCTTTTATATTAGAAATCAACAGTACATCAGGTGTAATAATATCATAATCAATTTGATTATGAAGCAGAACTTCTTGTATTTCCGTGTATTCCATACCGGAAACTTTGCCATAATAACCTGCAGCCCATTGTTGTTCAATTGGATAAAGAATTGCCGCGTGACAAATGTGATTCCCTTGTGAAACCATATACGAAATTCTCCGCCCATAGTCTGCTAATGGTTTAAAATATTTCCAATACGGATTTGTGAAAAACCAGGATGGTGGCCAGTCCTCATTGGCACCTACATTTTCGACAGAATATTTTAACATGTGAGGAATAAAAAAATTAATACCCAAAACGCCAAGACTTGCAAATCCATATTTGTATTCTTCGGGAGTAATCATATATCCACCCCCACCCATTGCCTCAGCGCCAGCTCTTTGTCTTCCATAAATATGAGCCACACTTGCCAATTGTTTAGGTTTGTACCATCCTGTTTTTCGCGGAAAGGTGCGACGAAAATCTTCATTATCTGTTGCCGGTATTTGCAGTCTGCCAATGGTCTTGAAGTAATCGCCCTCACGCTTGTAAGCATCAAGTTCTTCCAAAGTATGACCGGTTAGCCATATTTTGTGGTTTTTACACCAATCAGCATATTGGACAAACCATGCCTTATCATATCGGTTAGATAACTCAGAGAAATAGTCATAGCTGAAAGTCATGGACTTTTCGCTTTCCAGGATAAGCGAAGGCAATTCGTTCAGGATGTCATAGCCAAAACGTTGTTTAAATGTATTATCAAAATCATCAGTCCATGAAATAACATCCTTTTGTTTGATGTCGAAATATATTTCATCAAAAAAGACTCCCGAAATTGTATTACCAAAGTATTTTGCAAAACGCGAGTAGTATGCCTCGTGTGTAATGTTAATAAAACTTGCTACGGCAGAAGAGTCAAGGTAATCTACTTGTTTTGGATCTTCTATGAGAGAGAATGATAAAATTGCCCATTTCCCGTTAGGAATATCCCAATAGGAATTTGGGGAATTGCTCAGGTCTATTTGCGAAGAACGAATAAAACTATTTTCACCTGTCAATTGAACTGCAAATAGTTTGAGCACATTCGATTTCGGTAACTTAATACGCATATTAACATCCGACACGGCATAATCATCTCTGGTAAATTTGAGTCCCTTCTTGGCAAATTCTTTCGGATTTGAAGCCACAGTTCTTCCTCCTGCACTGCCGCTTGGCCATTTATCTTCATCATAAAGACAAGCATAGAATTTTTTTTCTTTCGAGTACTGAAGCGTTACATCTACAGCGTTCCACCATCCCTCAGAGAAATAGGGCGTTTTAGTATTGTATTCTTCTTCAATCCCCTTTCTCGCGTGCATAAAGGCGCCATAAATACCTTTATCTAACATCATATCTATCTGACGTTTAATCTCATTCTCTTTTAGTGTCCCATTCCATCCCCAGAAAGGCAAAATTGAATATTCGTGCGGGGGATTCTCAAACTCTTTAAAAATGAGGGTTTGCGACT
>JAPLEB010000052.1 GCA_026391555.1 Bacteroidia bacterium
CAACCACATATTATAAACGGGAGGTTACATCAGGGGCCTGCACTGTAATAAGCAGTTCAACTATTAAAGTAACAGTTCTTCCGCTTATAACTAACAATATCATTTCGACCAATCAAACAGTATGTTACAACACTCAACCTGGAATTCTGACAGGGGCAATACCTTCAGGGGGAGGAGGAGCTGGAACATATACGTTTTTTTGGGAGCAGAGCACAGATGGAACTATATGGACACCTGCCAACGGAATAAATGACTCACCCTCAGGTAATTACCAGCCTCCCGCCCTGACTGTTCCAATGAAGTATAAACGTACCGTAACATCAGGTTCAAATGGTTGCTGTATAAATACTTCAGATGTAGTTGATATCACAATCCACCCGCCCTTACCGACGGGAACAATTACAAGCACTACTGATACTACTATCTGTGAAGGTTCAAAGGTCCGTTTACAAATTCATTTAACGGGAGCATCAAAATGGAAGGTCTTTTATATGGAAAACTCAACACAGATAACTATTAATGAAATCGCGGGAACTGATACAACTCTTTTAGTTGCTCCGGTAACCGGAACTTCTTTTACAACATTCAACTATTCGTTATTTTCAGTTGAGGATAAGAACGGATGTATTGCCACATCACTTACCGGGACAAGGAAGGCTGATGTTTACAAGATACCAACTGCAAATGCCGGGCGCGATACAGTGGTTTGCGGAGCAAAAATTACCCTGAATGCAACTCCGGGTATCGGATCAGGAACATGGTATTATCCTGCTGCAATTGTGGCATCAACAGCGAACAACCCTTCAGTAACCGTAATAATGGATTCCACTTTTACCGGTAGCAGTATTGCTCATAAGTTTATATGGGAGGAGATCAACTGGCAGTGCAGGAACAAAGATTCTGTGATAATCACTTTTTATAAGCGTGTGAGTTCAATTAATGCAGGACCCGACACCTCTCTCTTTTCATTTGATAATATTATCCGCATGGTTGCGGATCCGTTGTTGGCATGGGAAACAGGATTATGGACCTTGGTTAGCGGAACGGGTGATTTTGATGATAATTCCAATAATTTAGCAGAGGTCATGAATCTGTCAAAAGGGATTAATACATTTTTATGGAGAGTAACAAACGGTGAATGCAACCTGGAGGATTCGGTAAATATTAATGTTTATGATCTTGTAATTCCTGAAGGATTTTCCCCGAACAATGATCCGGGGAATTATAACAATACATTTATTATAACAGGTTTGGATTTGCCGAACCAGATAGCTGAGTTGACAATTGTTAATGGAGCGGGAACTGAGGTATTTTCAACTACTAACATCGATGGCCTGGAATGGACCGACTGGGATGGTAAAAACTCAAAAGGGCTGGACCTTCCTGAAGGCACGTATTATTATCTGCTGAAAATAACTTCAAATGGGAATAGCCAGGTTTTCAAAAAGAGCGGATTTATTGTTCTAAAAAGGTATTAAAAGGGAAAAGTCTTGAAAACATGGTTTTATGATATTCAGAGCATGAACAAGTTAAGGTTGATATTCATCTTTTTGTTTCTATTTATTCTTATCGGTGTTCCGGGTCAGGCTGTACCAGACTCTACCGGGATCAGCCTTGGGTATCCTGTGTATAGTCAATACCTTCAAAATGGTCTGATGATCAATCCGGCCTACACCGGTTCGCGAGGGGCAATGAGCGGATTTTTATCTTACAGGATGCAGTGGATGGGTACAAAAGGATCTCCGGTTATTCAGTCAGTTTCGCTGCACACTCCAATGAAAAATGACAAGGTGGCACTTGGTATAATGGCCCAGTTCATGCAATTCGGATTTACTAAATCAACTAGTATATATGCCAATTATGCTTATCATATCAGGGTCGGGAAAGGGAAGCTATCGTTTGGGCTCAAAGGTGGTGCCGATCTGTCAAACACCGATTACACAGGAATTCTCCTTACAAATTCCGGAGATCCGGTTTTCACTGTAAATGACAAACCCTATGTTCTTCCGAACGTTGGCGCAGGGCTCTACTTTTTCAGCGATAATTTATTTGCAGGAGTTTCGGTTCCTTCATTTCTCAGTTATAAAAAAACCGGAACAGGATCTGTGCAGCCATTTCATAGTTTTGATGAATATGATCTGATTTTTTCCGCCGGAGGGCTTATTACCTTTTCACAGTTTTTCAAATTTAAGCCTTCTCTTCTGATTGATTATTCTCTGCAAAGCACAAAAAAGCTTTCACAGTTTGACATAAATGGCAATTTTATTTTAGCGGATATCATCTGGCTGGGCGGTTCATGGAGGACATCAGAGGAAGTGGCTGTGGGGATTCTTCAGGTTCAGCTTAATCCGCAGCTTATGTTCGGATTCTCTTATGATTATCCGGTTGGAAGGATGAACTCTTACTCAAAAGGGTCAAGTGAGTTTATTATAAGATATGAATTCGGTTCTAAGGTAAGCGCCGCTAATCCAAGGTATTTTTAGTTTATGGTGAAAAGAATATTATATATCATAACAGTTGTTTTAATTGTGTCGCTGGTTTCGTTACAAACAATAGCCCAGAATCCTTCTGTTTATGAAATTACGAGAATGTCATTTAATTCAGATGCTTTCAGCGAAATTTCTCCCGTGATAGTGAAAGATGGTGTAATATTTTGTTCCAACAGACGATTCAGCGGGATCAAGGATCGTACCGCCTTTGATGGCCACCGTCTTTATAATATTTATCTGGCAGAAAAAAAAGATACTTCGGACTGGAGAAGACCAAAAGAATTAAAGAGCGAGCGAAGTTCCCTGTTCAATAATGGGCCTATGTGTTTTGCTCCTGATGGCAAAACAGTCTATTTCACAAGCGAAGTTGAGACAGGAAAATTAGCAAAGAAGAAGAATTACAAAAACCATAACGGGATATTTATTGCTAACCTTTCTGGCAGAGATCTGGTATCTTTACGCCCGTTTAAGTACAATAATACACAATACCAGGTTGCCCAGCCTTCTGTAAGCAGCGATGGCAAATATCTTTTCTTTGCCTCGGATATGCCTGGTGGTCAGGGGGGGTCTGATATCTATTATTGTGAATTAATTAACGGAGAGTGGGCTGCACCTGTAAATATGGGGCCAAAGGTGAATTCAGCCGGAGTTGAAAACTATCCATATATGCACCCTTCGGGTAAGCTGTATTTCACTTCAAACCGTCCGGGTGGTGTTGGTAAGCTGGATGTTTACTATACATCATTAAGCTATGGCACATGGGAAGATCCTGTCCTTCTCCCTGAGCCAATAAATTCAACATCGGACGATTTTGCTTTTGTGGCAGAGGGTAATCTTCAGAAAGGATATTTCTCATCAAACCGCCGCAGAAACGATGATATTTACGAATTTGCATCAACAATTATAAGAAAATCATCGTGCGACACACTCGTTGAAAATAATTACTGTTACCGGTTTCTTGAAGAGAATGCAGTAAAGTTCGATACAATGCCTTTCCGCTATGAATGGAAATTTGGCGATGGGAACAAGGACAATGGCCCGGTAGTGGATCATTGCTATAGTGGCCCGGGTACATACCTTGTTCAACTTGATGTTGTTAACCTTGTCACCAAACAGATTATACATAATGAAAAATCGGATACACTCGTGGTAACAAATATTGAGCAACCTTATATTTCAGGCCCCGACAGGATCAATATAGGTCAGAAGGTTATGTTGAGCGCTGACAGCACTAACCTTCCCGGATGGAAAATCGCTCAATATTACTGGAACTTCGGGGACGAAACAATTGCAATTGGCAAGGAAGTTGATAAAACTTTTGTTAAACCCGGAACTTATAATATTCAGCTGATTGTATCAACTGAACCTGAACCGGGTGGCATTGTCAGGGAAGCGTGTATTTCTAAAAATATTATTGTAATACGTCAGCCCCGATAATGAAAATAACTAATTTTAGAGATAAATGAAATTGAATAAATCAATATACAGGGTACTAATTTTTACTTTTTTGCTTGTATTGCCGATCGGTTCCAGGTTATCCGGGCAGGCAGTTCCGGGGAAAGATGAAAATATCCCTTTTCTCGTTACCTTTGGAAAAGAAGGTGAGACATCGTGGGGAGATGATGATTTCTACCAGATATTTTTCTTTAGCATTCCGAAGGATTTCAAACAACAGTTTTACATAAGAGTTTTTGATCCCGATTGCGGTGGTGAGAATGATGAAATACAAGGCATTTTTAATTCTAAAACTTTATTCTCTGTATATGGAGGTAAAGGGGTAGATCCTGAAAAGAATGAGGACTCAAGAGGTCTGGAGAAGGGGGTAAACTATAAAATGGGTAATTTGCTGGCTTCCAAGGTTTTTGGAAATGAAGCCAGGTATGATAATAAATACTTTTCATTTGGTCCATTTAATGCTGCCGAAGGAGATTTAAATGAAAAATGGAAAAGTTATATTTTTAAAATTGTATGTGAAGGGGTGAGTGGAGATGATGGAAATCTTTACAGGTATTTCCTAAGCCGCAATCCTGACAATAACCTTGCAATTGAAGGAGCCAACGCATTTACCTATGCCTATACATTCCGTATGTGGAATGACTTTAAAAGTGTTGCACACATTTATCCTTATGTTGATACGGGCATAATATTTATTAAACAGAGTAACTTTGACTGGGACAAAGATGGTAAAATATTGGTGGTTTCGAAGTACAAGCAGGGTATTATAGTACCGATTTCAGGACAGAATGATTGGGCCATTTCTAAGATTCCCATTGAACCAGCGGAAGAGAATTCTTCGCTCGACTTTCAGTTTCATAAACAACAGGAAAGTGAGGGGGGCCTAGTCAAAAATAATAATGTTGTAGTCACACTGGAAAACCAAAGGGGCGACGCTGTAAAATTTTATAGTTCACCTATTGGTGGTGTGCCGGTTTACATACCAAAAACTAACATAACGAAAATAGTACCAAAGAAATAAGGAGAGTCTGAAATGAAATTTAATACCACTTTGAAAATATTAGGCAGCGCCATCGGGTGCTTGTTTTTATTTTCTGCAATATTAAATGGTCAGACTTATAGTTTTAAGAATTATGGCGCTGAAAGTGATATTCCCAGTGGGTTTGTCTATACTATTAATCAGTCAAACGACGGGTTCCTCTGGGTTGGTACCGGTAACGGGCTATCACGATTTGATGGTTTTACTTTTTTTAATGTTCAATACCCCGACTCAACAGCCAACAGATATCCGACTGCAAGTCTTAAAGACAAAAACGGAACGCTCTGGTTTGGATGCAGCGATGGCTCGGTTTTCTATGCCAGGGAGAATAACCTGATCCCTGTTCCTCTTTCCAATTCAAAGAGTATCAGCGATCTCATCGAAGGGCCTGATGGCCTGATCTATATAATACCTCAGGGGAAAGCGGTTTTCGGGATTAATCCAATAAAACCGGAAGAAGTACACAAATACTCTTTTTCTTCTGATCCGGTAATGTTCTCGGCTTCATTTACTCATTCAGGGAATGTACTTATCGGTACTCAGGAAAACCTTTTAATATGCAAACTGGATAAAGATTCAGTATCAGTGAAAGGTGTTATTGAAGGATTCAATTATTCAGGTATTACTGCAATACATCAGACTGATGATAGCTCCAGATTTGTTCTCGGTACTGATGGCAATGGATTATTTCAATTGATAATATCTGGTAAAGGTAACGTTTTGACACGTTTCCGCGATCACCCTGAATGGGAATCTCTAAGTATTCAGTCGATCTCAGAAGATTCAGAAAATTATCTTTGGATTTCCACTTTCGGATCCGGGGTGATCCAGTTACAGCTCTCAGATAATTATGAAACAGTAAAATCGGTTCGTAATTATAATATTAACTCCGGGCTGACTGCAAATGATGTAAAATTGGTTTTTCAGGATATTGAAGAGAATTATTGGATAGGTCTTTATGGGGAAGGAATTTCAATGCTGACATCCTATGCTTTTGGTTATTATACTCCAGGGGAAAACTCCCTGGGAAACGATGTTCTTTATATAAACAGTTTTAATGACAATTATATTCTGGGTACACCATCAGGGTTTCATCTGTTTGATCCTGTTATCGGAAAGTCTGTCTCTTTCACCGATCTTATTAGCCGGGTTGGCAGAACTGAGATAACTTCATATTATCTCGACCGGGAGAAAAACCTATGGATAGGAACGGGGGGAAACGGTCTGTTTGTCAGAAACAGTTCCGGGTCGGTAAAGCTTTTTCACAAGTCGGGAGACTCAGGAGCCGATTTTATTAAAGATATTGAAATGGATAATCAGAATATCTGGCTTGCAACAACCAATGGTGTTATTGTTCTTGAAAGAAGGAGTGGTAGGGAAAAGAAGAGATTTGATATTAGCAATGGATTGCCCCATAATAGCATTAATACGATTTTTCTTGCCAGGGACGGGAATGCCTACATTGGCACTGAGAGCGATAGATTATATAAGATTGATCGCGATTTTAATATTACAGCAAACGAAGCTATCATGTATGGAAGCACTATCAATAAAATTCTCTCATTTTCACAAAGCAGCGATGGGGTAATATGGGCTGCAACAAGGGGCAATGGGATTTTTGAATGCCTTAATGATTCAGTTTCAAATATAAACCGGTCTAATGATCTGATGTCAAACTATTGTTATAGTATCCTTGCCGATTCTGAAAACAATTTATGGATAGGTCATGAGAAAGGGTTTTCAAGATTTAAACCAGGAACCGGAATTATGAGGATTTTTGGTACCGGTTTTGCAAAAGGAGGGGTATGCAACCCGGAAGGCATGTTTGAATCGGCCGACAGAAAAATTTTCATAGGAACAACCGAGGGATTGATTATTTATGACAGACTAAAGGACAGGAAAAATGAGGTTGTACCTTTTAATAACATAAACTACATATTGATTAATGATGTAAGGTACCCATATCAACCATCTTTTTCACTTCCTTATAATAAGAAGTATGTAATCAGGGTTTATTATTCAGGAATAAATTTCAGCGCCCCTGATAAAGTATATTATAGTACATATCTCGAAAATTATGATGATGACTGGAGTAAAATGACTACATTGAAAGAAGTGTCTTATAGTCTCAGTGACGGAAAGTATAAATTCAATCTGATATCTGTAAACGAAGAAGGCTTGTCACAGAAACCTCCGGTATCGTTCGAGATACTTATTAAAAGGCCTTTCTGGAGATCATGGTGGTTTATACTGTCAGTTATTGCAGTAATATCAGCGATAGCGGTTCTGATAATACGGGAAAGGGATAAAGCTCAGAAGAAGATTCAGGAATACCTTGAAAAAGAGCTTGGAATCAGGACAAGTGTTGTAATGAAGCAGAAAGGAGAAATCGAACTTCAGCACATTGAGATCACTGATAGTATCAACTACGCTAAACGGATACAAACAAGCATTTTACCTGATATTAACAAATTAAAAGAATCATTCAAAGATGCATTTATCCTGTTCCATCCACGTGACATTGTGAGCGGTGATTTCTACTGGTTCGATAAACTCGGGGATGATAAATTTGTATTAGTCTGTGCCGATTCTACAGGACATGGCGTCCCGGGTGCATTCATGTCAATGATAGGATCCACTCTATTGCAGGATATAGTTACACGAAAGAGAATATCAAAACCCTCCGAAATTCTAAGCCTTCTGGATAAGCAGATTTTTTCCACACTTAATCAGAATGTGGAACTGGGAGTCTCAAATGACGGGATGGACATGGTGGTTTGTGAGTTTAGTATTAAAACCCGCCATATAAGATTCGCATCTGCAATGCGCCCCGTCATAGTTGTCATCAGCGGAGAGCAATATTATATCAAAGGTAACAGGTCATCAGTAGGAGGCGAGTCTGTGATAGAAAAATTCTTCGACGATCAGGAATACTACCTTAACGAAGGAGATACTATTTATCTCTTTTCCGACGGTCTGCCCGACCAGTTTGGAGGTACAGACGGCAAAAAAATGAAAATAGCAAGGTTAAAGCGGGTTATTGATCAGGTATCAAAACTGCCGATGAATGAACAGAAAGAGGCTATATCAAAATTCTTCTTTGACTGGAAAGGAGCTTATGATCAGGTAGATGATATCCTTTTAATGGGAGTGAAAGTCTAAGCTTTTTATTTTGTATAATTGTCATTTGCAGATATCACTATTTCACTCGTGGATGCCACGTTGCTATCATTCAAAGCCCTGTCTTTAATGTAAAAATCATATCTGATAGTATCCCCCGGAGAATAGAACAGATAGAGGAAAGTGATAGAGATAGTCCCTTTCAATATTTTATTCTGTCCCAGCCTCTCCATGTAAGGTATCCTGTATGATGACGGTTTTAATGGATCATTATCAGAAACAGGTACCATGTTTCCACCTGTTTTTCTGAAAAGAGTAAGGAACATATTTGTTGTATCAGTCTGCAAATTTGTTGGTGGTTTCAATCCAAGGTCACCATCCCCATCTTCAAAATAAAACTTCAGTCTTCCTCCCTTTGCTCTGTTATCGAGGATATCAATAGTATCAAAAACAGTAAAACTGGTGAATTCAATATGAGGAATGGGTGGCAATTGCTCGATTTTCCGGCACGAAACCAGAGCAACTATAGCAATCAAAACTATGAACAGATACTTAATTACTCTCATGGTATTTCAGTTAATAAATTTTCATGAGCAAAAACCACACCAAATTTGATCATTTTTTTCTGAAAAATATCCTTACCGGAACACCGGTAAACTCAAATTTCTCCCTCATCCTGTTCTCCAGATACCTCTTATACGGATCCTTTACATATTGGGGGAGGTTACAGAAAAATGCAAAAGCAGGAGTATATATTGGAAGTTGTGTTACATATTTGATCTTAACATACTTACCTTTTAATGCCGGTGGCGGATTGTTCTTAACCACCTGAAGCATTACTTCATTTAATTCCGAGGTACTGATCTTCCTGTTCCTGTTCTGGTTAACCTGTTCAACCAATTCAAGCACTTTGTGAATTCTTTGCTTGTTAGTTGCAGAAATAAACAGGATAGGGTAATCAGTGAAAGGGGCTGTTTTTTCTCTTATATCTTTTTCAAACCGGATTGTAGTATTATTTTCTTTTTCAATGAGATCCCATTTATTCACCAGTATTATCATGCCTTTGTTATTCTTTTGAATTAACGACATGATATTAAGGTCCTGAGCCTCGATTCCTCTCGTGGCATCGATAAGCAGGAGACAGATATCTGAATTTTCGATTGTTCTGACAGCTCTCATCACCGAATAAAACTCGATATCTTCACTTACTTTTCCTTTCTTGCGCAGACCTGCTGTATCGACAAGGAGAAAATCGTGCTGAAATTTATTATATCTTGTATAGATTGAATCACGTGTCGTTCCGGCAACCGGGGTGACAATATTCCTTTCTTCTCCAAGAAGAGAATTTACCAATGATGATTTGCCGACATTTGGCCTTCCGACAATTGCAATCCTGGGTAAATCAGGAATAATTCCCGGCTCTTCATCCGGCAAATTCTTCACAACTGCATCAAGCAGTTCGCCTGTGCCGCTTCCGTTCATGGAACTTAGCGGGAAATAATCTCCAAGTCCAAGGTTGTAAAATTCGGTGGCATCCATCAATCTTTCGCCATTGTCAACCTTGTTTACTACAAGCATGACCTTCTTTTCAGTTCTTCTAAGGAGAGAAGCTACCGATGTATCCAGATCGTGAATGCCACAGGTTACATCAACCATGAACATTATAAGATCAGCCTCTTCGATGGCAAGCAAAACCTGTTTATTTATCTCCTCTTCAAAAATATCATCAGAGTTCTGAACATATCCACCTGTATCGATAACTGAAAAATCGATTCCATTCCAATGCGATACCCCATAGTTGCGATCGCGGGTAACTCCACTTACTTCGTCAACGATAGCTTCCCTCGATCCGGTCAGCCTGTTGAAGAGTGTCGATTTCCCAACATTGGGTCTGCCTACTATTGCAACTATTCTACTCATAAGTAATTTCAAAATTCGTCCTAAAGATAACCAAATCTTTTAAGTATCAGTGGTTTATCTCTCCAGTCTTTAGTCACCTTAACATATAATTCAAGAAAGACCTTCTTTCTGAAAAAATCTTCCATATCATGTCTGGCTTCTGTTCCCACTCTTTTTAACATAGCTCCCTTGTGCCCTATAATTATACCTTTCTGACTGTCGCGGGTAACGTGGATAAGCGCTCTAATTTTAAGCAGGTTTTTTTCCTCTGTAAAGTTTTCAATCTCTATCTCAACAGAATAAGGAATCTCTTTTTTATAATTGAAAAGTATTTTTTCGCGTATTATCTCCGAAGCAAAGAACCGTTCATATTTATCGGTGAGCTGATCTTTCGGGAAAAACGGAGGACCCTCTGGCAGTTTTTCGAGGATGGCTTTCAAAAGAGCGTCGAGATTAAAGTTTTTAAATGCAGAAATTGGTATAACAGGTGAATGAGGAAAAGCGAGATGCCATGATTCAACAATCTTTTCCAGATCACCCTGGTTTGTCAGGTCAATCTTATTTACAGCAATTATAACAGGAAGACCTGACTCTTTAATCTTCTCAATATATTCACCTTCATTTGCGGTATGTTCAGTAACATCAGTAACATAAAGGATCATGTCGGCATCAGACAGGGCAATGTTAACGAAGTTCATCATTGTCTCCTGAAGCTTGTACTGCGGTTTAAGAATTCCGGGAGTATCGGAATATACTATCTGAAACTCATCGCCATTAACGATTCCCATTATGCGGTGGCGTGTGGTCTGTGCTTTCGGAGTAATAATTGAAAGCTTCTCGCCGACAAGAGCATTCATAATAGTCGATTTCCCGACATTGGGATTTCCCAGTATATTTACAAAACCTGATCTGTGGCTCATCTCCCGCGATTAAAAAATACCCCGTTTAAGCATACTTACCTCTTTATCGGTAAGAAACCTCCACTTTCCACGCTGGACATTCTTTTTGGTAAGTCCTGCAAAATATACCCTGTCAAGCTTCTTAACCTTGTAGCCAAGTGTTTCAAACATTCTCCTGATGACTCTGTTTTGTCCTGAGTGTAGTTCTATACCAATCTGGCTTTTATCTTCGGGATCTGCATAAGAGACTGCATCGGCAATAATCGTTTCACCATCAAGCTCGATCCCTTCAGTAAGCTTGAAAAGATCGTTTTTGGTCACCGGGTTATCGAGAAAAACATGATATATCTTTTTTCTTTTATATTTTGGGTGAGTGAGTTTCCCCGTAAGATCGCCGTCATTGGTAAGAAGAAGGACACCTGTTGTTGCCTTATCAAGCCGCCCCACCGGATAGACCCTTTCAGTACAGCCTTCACCAATAAGCTCAAGTACAGTATGTTCGGCATGGGGGTCTTCAACAGTCGTTACATAATCCTTGGGCTTATTCATCAGGATATATACTTTTTTTTCAGCCGAAAGTCTTTTATTCTTATATCGGACATCATCATCATAACTCACCTTTGTTCCAAGATCTGTTACCAGGTGACCGTTCACTGTTATCAATCCGTTTTTTATATGCTCATCAGCATCCCTTCGTGAGCAGACACCGCTGTTGGCAATAAACCTGTTAAGTCTTATCTGTGTAGTTTCCTTCTTTTTGCCCTTTGAAACCGGGTTGCCTGATCTTACAACAGGTTTTCCTGACTGTCTGCGACTTTTTATATCATTTTCCTGTGGCTTCCCATATTTTTGTATGGGCCGTCCTGCAGGTTTTCTGTTCTCCATATAAATTAATTATCAGGGTGCAAAGGTACAATTATTTGGCGATATTATGATTTGATGATTTTTTTGCACCTTTGTGGGTCTGAAAATTGAATCACTATGGCGCTAATAAAATCAATATCGGGTATCAGGGGAACCATAGGTGGAAAACCCGGCGAAAGTCTCTCTCCGGTTGATATTGTGAAATTTGCATCAGCCTTTGGAACATGGGTACAAAGAAGACATAATAAGGAAGGTTTGAAAGTAATTGTGGGTCGTGATGCCCGAAAATCAGGCAGCATGGTTAACAATCTTGTAATTACCTCTCTGCGAAGCCTCGGAATAAATGTAACTGACCTGGGAATGGCGACAACGCCTACAGTTGAACTTGCAGTAACCGGAACACAGGCTGATGGTGGGATTATAATTACTGCAAGCCATAATCCGGCCGAATGGAATGCACTCAAACTACTGAATGAAGCTGGAGAATTCCTTTCATCTCAGGATGGCATGACAGTCCTCGATATAGCTGCTGCTGAAGATTTTAATTATGTTTCAAATGATTTTACCGGTTCCCTTGAATATGATGATACCTGGGGGCAAAAGCATATTGATCAAATTCTTGCTCTTAAACTGGTGAATGTAAAAGAAATAAAAGCTGCGGAATTCTCTGTTGCAATAGATTGTATCAACTCGGTTGGAGGTACAATCCTGCCTCAGTTGCTAAGGTCACTCGGGGTAGACAAAATAATTGAATTGAACACAACTCCTGACGGAAATTTTGCTCATAACCCTGAACCACTGCCTGAAAATCTGAAAGAGATATCAGAACTTGTTATCAAGGGTAAGGCCGATATCGGGTTTGTTGTTGATCCCGATGTTGACCGTCTGGCTATCGTCTGTGAAGATGGGGCTATGTTTGGCGAAGAATATACACTTGTCGCGATCTCCGATTATATTCTTAAAAATACTCCCGGTAATACTGTTTCTAATTTATCCTCTACAAGGGCATTAAGAGATATTACCACTAAATATGGTTGCAAATACTACTCATCTGCTGTTGGAGAAGTTAATGTGGTAGAGGAGATGAAAAGAAGAGATGCTGTAATTGGAGGAGAAGGAAATGGAGGAGTAATTTACCCTGAACTTCATTATGGTCGTGATGCATTGGCCGGAATAGCTCTTTTTCTGTCGCATCTGGCAAAAAGCAAAATGGAATGTTCCTCCTTACGGCAACTTTATCCTCAATATGTTATAGCTAAGAAGAAACTTACCCTTGCCCCGGATGCTGAGTTTAGCCAAATCGTTGATGCAGTTAAAAATCATTTTCAGGGTCATTTAATTGATGAGAGAGATGGTTTATGGATTGAACATCAGAATGGCTGGGTACAGATCAGGAAATCGAATACAGAGCCAATAATTAGAATCTATGCCGAAGGGAGAACAAATCAGGAGGCAGATGACCTTGCAAATAGTGTTATTGGAATTGTTAAAAATCTCTAATTTCTTTTTATTATTCAGGCCTTCCGGAATAAATCAACATAAATGAATGTCTTTAATTTATAAAGGCAAAAGGGAATTGATGTTAAATATTGTTAATGACTGAAAAGAGAAACCTCTTTTTAATACTTTTGTGGCTGATTTTTTTGAATATATTAATTATTATAATTTTAGATGAACCAAGCCCCGATGCGTCGGGATTAGCTCCATCACACCATTAAGATCAAATTCTATTTATGATGAAAAGAACAATTATTATTACAGGTATTGTTGTAGTGGTCGCGATAATAATTCTGATTGTTATCAACAAAGTAACCTCGAAGAAAGATATTGCAAATCTATATTCTGAATCGAAGCGAGGCCAGTTTGATATCGTAGTTACTACAACCGGTGAATTACAGGCAAAAAAATCGGCCGACATTTATGGTCCCGAGTTTTCCGAGAGCCGTAATATCAAATCAATGGATATTAAAATAACAGACATGGTTCTGGAAGGTACAGAGGTTAAACAAGGAGATTATGTTGCAACTCTCGACAGGACAGCTTTTGATAACAGTCTTAAGGATGAACTTGAAAGACTCGTAACCTATGAGACCAACCTGGAGATGAAAATACTTGATACAGCGGTTACCCTCAGTAACTTAAGAGATAATATCAAGAATCTCAGTTTTACAGTTGAAGAGGCTTCAATAACTCTTCAGCAATCGAAATATGAGCCTCCCACAACCATACGTCAGGCAGAAATTTCACTTGACAAGACTACACGTTCACTCGATCAGGCGATCAGGGGTTATTCCTTAAGAGTTGAGCAAGCCAAATCAGATATAAGAAGTATTAAGAATTACCTTTCTGAACAGCGTACAAGAGTGAGCGATATTGAGACAGTATTATTAAAGTTTATTATTACCGCTCCATCAGACGGGATGATTATTTATAAAAGAGACAGGATGGGATCAAAAAGGAAAGTAGGTTCTTCAATAAGTCCCTGGGATAACGTAGTTGCCACCCTTCCTGACATGTCATCAATGAACTCAAAAACTTATGTTAACGAAATTGATGTAAGCAAAGTAAAATCGGGGCAGAAAGTTGATATTATGGTTGATGCCTTTCCTGAAAAATCATATACCGGAACTGTAACAAGTGTAGCTAATATTGGTGAACAGCTACCTAATGCTGATGCTAAAGTGTTTGAAGTAATTATTGAAGTGAACGGATCTGATCCGATATTGAAACCTTCGATGACAACAGGCAATAAGATTATCACCAAAACAATTAGTGACGTTACTTATATACCTCTTGAATGTGTACAGGCAGGAACTGACAGTATACCGTTTATTTATCTGAAAAAGGGGAATAAGCAGGTTGTTGTCCTTGGGGAATCGAACGAAAACAATGTGGTTATTGAACAGGGTTTGGAACCGGGAGTTCAGATTTATCTCAGTACACCTGAAAACCCGGAAAGCTTCAAATTGGTTGGTGAGGAGTTGATCTCTGTAATCAAAGAACGTGCAAAGGCGAAAAAGGATGAAGAAAAACGTATCAGGGATGAAGCCGAAAGAGCCAAAGAACAACGAGATGGGATAATGAACATGACCCCTGAAATTATGCAGCCATTCCAGGATAGGAAGGGCAGCAAGTTCCGGGCAAACAACCAATCAGGTCAAAAGACTACAGAGCTAAGTGAAGAAGCGCCGGACCAGATTACAAAAAAACAATTTAAAACCAAGAAATAAAATGTTTAAATTTATATTGCGATATTTCCACGATATTGAAATTGCTGTTGAATCGATCGTTTCGAACAAACTGAAATCGATGCTTACAGCCCTTGGAATAATATTTGGTGTGGCTGCCGTAATAGCCATGCTGGCAATAGGAAAAGGGGCCAAGCAGGAGATTATGGAACAGATGAAAATGGTGGGGGTAAACAATATCCTGATCAACCCCGTCATCCCTGACAAATCTTCTTCAACTGAAGAGGGTGAGAAACAGCAAAAGAAATTCTCAAGAGGTTTAAACCTTCTTGATGTTGATGCCATAAGGGAAACTCTTCCTTCAGTGAAAAGGATAAGTCCTGAGATATCATTTAACTCAACAGCAATGCTTAACGGAGTAAAATATTCTGCAAAGCTTGTCGGAGTCTCAAATGATTATTTTTATCTGTACAACCTTCCTTTGGTTGGGGGAGCTTTTTTCAATGCTTATCAGGAAGAAAATGGTATACAGGTTTGTATTATCGGTGCTAACATCAGGGCAAAATTCTTTAGTAAGATCGATCCTCTTGGTCAGTATATCAAATTCAATGGGATTTGGCTGAAAGTAATCGGGGTGCTTCAAAAAACCAATGTAAACCTGACAGGTTTTGAAGAAAAAGGAGTTAATGTTTATAATGACAACATTTATATACCTATACAGACAATGCTTTTAAGGTACCAGAACAGAGCCCTTTTAAATACAAAAATGGTATCGGAAGCCACTTCAATGCAATTTTTTGGAGGAGGTGGTCGTAGTGGAGGAATATCCAGAGTTGTTGTAAGTAGTTCTGACGCTTCGAGTGATGTTGAGACTAATTATAATCAGCTCGACAGGATAGTTGTTCAGGTATCTGAAACAGAACAACTTAACCCTACAACAGAAATTCTAAGCCGCATGCTGACCAGGCGACACACAGGTGTAAAAGACTTTGAGATAACCGTGCCGGAACTGCTGCTAAAGCAACAACAGAGGACAAAAGATATCTTCAATGTCGTTCTGGGGGCGATTGCCAGTATTTCACTTATCGTTGGTGGGATAGGTATTATGAACATCATGTTTGCTTCGGTTATGGAGAGGATCAAGGAAATTGGTACCCGAATGGCAATTGGTGCAAAAAAAATGGATATTGTTGTACAGTTTCTTTCTGAAGCAGTTCTTATTAGTGTAACCGGAGGTTTTATCGGAGTATTCTTTGGAGTGATAATGGCAAAACTGATAGAGCAGATAGCAGGTATTATGACTATTGTCTCCTTCTTCTCGGTATTTATTGCATTCGGAGTATCAGCAGCCGTTGGAGTAATTTTTGGTTACTCCCCTGCAAAGAGGGCATCAGAAAAAGACCCGATCGAATCGTTGAGGTATGAATAAATTATTAAAAATGAAGAAATTACTTATATTTTCCATGATAACTGTGCTTATCTTTCCATCTGAGAAGATTGATGCACAGGATGTTAAACAACTTACTTTCCAGGAAGTTATTAAGCTTGCTGAAGAGCAATCACCTAATGCCCTGATAGCCAAACACAGGTTCCGTGCCAGCTATTGGCAGTACAGATCATTTCAGGCGCAATACAGACCATCACTTACATTATCTGGTACTACCCCGGATTACAGCAATGGATTGGAAAAGCTGTATAATTCCGGAACCGGAGAATGGGAGTATAAACAAAAAAACACCGTAAGCACCCTGGGTACTCTGTCTCTTGCTCAGAATATCGGTCCAACAGGTACAATTATTGCGTTAAGATCGGACCTTACTCTGTTCAAGGATAGGGAAAAAAACCTTCCGACTAATTATATTACAAATCCTGTTAGCATTGATATTACTCAGCCTATAAGGAAATATAATACTTTAAAATGGCAAAAGAAGATAGAGCCTGTTAAATATGACGCTGCCCGGAAAAATTATCTTGCAAGTATTGAGGGAGTTCATGTAAGTGCTGTACAGAATTTCTTTTCTCTCGCTATGGCACAGATAAATAAGCGGATAGCAGAGATGAACTATTCTAACGCTGATACACTCTGGAGAATTGCCAGGGGACGTTATGAACTTGGAACAATTGCCGAAGATGAACTCCTCCAGATGCAGCTCTCGTGGCTGAATGCCGAAACAGCCAGAAAAGAGGCAGATATGAATTTACGAGACAGGGAGATAAGGTTAAGATCATTTCTTGGGTATAATCAAAATGTCAGAATTGAATTGATCCTGCCTGACGATATTCCCGATTTACAGATTGATATTAAGGAAGTGCTTGACCTGGCTCTTAATAATAACCCTGATATCCTTGACCAAGAGATCAGTGTTCTTAATGCTCAGAGCAATGCTGCTCAGGCTAAAGCTTCAAAAGGACTTAATGCAAGCCTCACGGCATCTTTGGGCTTAAATCAACAGTCAACTGTTCTTGCAACTGCTTATGAAAATCTTAGCAACTCACAAAGAGTGAGGGTAGGATTTACATTACCAATTCTCGACTGGGGTCTTGCAAAAGGAAAATACCAGATGGCCAAATCAAGTCTCGAACTGGCACAGGTACAACGTGATCAGGCACTAGTTGACTTTCAGCAGAATCTTTTTCTTGATGTTGAACAATTCAATCTTCAAAAAAACCAGGTAGCGATTGCTGCAAAATCCGATACAGTTGCTATGAAAAGATACGAAGTTACAAAGCAGCGATTCCTTATTGGTAAGATTGCAGTTCTCGACCTGAATGATGCAGATACCAGAAAAGATCAGAACAAAAGAGCTTATGTTCAGTCTCTGCAGGATTACTGGAACTATTTCTATAATATTCGTAGTCTCACATTGTTCGATTTTATAATCAGGAAGCCACTTGAGACAGATTTTGAAAAACTGCTTCAATAATAGATAGTTATATAATAATATATGAGTATCGGCAATCAATAATAAAATCAAATCCGGGTTGGTTAAAGTATAATTGCATGATGGGGATTAAAGACCCATAGCATCTTGCTGCGATGAGTTTCACTTAAAAGTAACGATTTAGTAACACAGAAAAGGGAGTATGAGATTCCTCGCTAACGCTCGGAATGACAGGCTTTTATAGGGTCATATGGGTAGAGGTGGAGGCTCGCCCGGGCGAGCCTCCACCTCTACCTCCCCCGAACAAAATATCAATTATAATCCCAAAAGAACAGACAAATGCAGAATAAAGCAGCTATCATCGTTCTGGCAATTGCATTAGGGTTGGTATCAATTTACCAGCTTTCATTTACAGGTGCAACCTACAAGGTTAAAAAAGATGCCAGAGTATATGCAAATGGAAACCTGGTAAAGGAAGCTCAATACCTCGATTCAATTTCCACATTGCCAAAGGAACAATGGAGTTTCCTCGGAAACACATTTAAAGAGTGTCAGAAAAAAGAGCTGAACCTTGGTCTCGACCTTAAAGGAGGTATGAACGTGATCCTTGAAGTATCTGTTGAAGATATTTTAAAAGCTCTTTCTAACTACAATCCGGATAAAACATTCAATGCGGCTCTTGTACGAACTAAAGAACTACAGAAACAGAGTCAGTCAGATTTTCTTACCCTTTTCGGCAGAGCTTTTCAGGAAACAGATCCGAATGCCAAGCTTGCTTCAGTCTTTGGTACCCCTGAGTTGAAGGAAAAGATCAATTTCAATTCAACTAACGAAGAAGTGTTAAAAGTACTTGATAGTGAAGTTTCGGGCGCTATAACAAATGCATTTAATATCCTCCGTACCAGGATCGACCGTTTTGGTGTTGTGCAACCTAACATTACACAGCTCGCAACAAAAGGACGTATTCTTATTGAACTACCCGGTCAGAATAACCCCAAAAGAGTTCGCGAACTTCTTCAGGGAACCGCTAACCTCGAATTCTGGGAAACTTATGAAAACAGTGAGATCATTGGTTATTTATCTCAGTCTAATAATCTTCTGAAAGAAATTCAGGCTAACACACAGAAAGATAATACTACCATTGATCAACCGGCAGTTAAAAATGCTGTTTCTGACACATCAAAAAAAGATCAGTCGCTTCTCGACCTGATCGCAAAAGATACCTCTAAGGTGGCAGAAGCTTCAACACGCGAAGAGTTTACACTTCAGAATCCTCTGTTTGGTCTGCTCAGTCCGCGAGTAACCGCTGAAGGGCAACCATTGCCATCAAGTATGATCGGGATGGCAAGTTCAAAAGATACTGCGAGAGTTAATGCTCTTTTGAAAATGAATCAGATAAAAGCTCTGTTCCCGCGCGATCTTAAAATGATGTGGAGCCAGAACCCTTATAAATATGACCCTACAAAAACATTGTACGAACTTCATGCAATAAAAGTTACAACCCGCGACGGGCGTCCGCCTCTCAATGGGGATGTAATTACTTCAGCCAGAACTTCATCCGGGATTACCGGTTCAGAGGTGAAAGTTGATATGTCGATGAATGCTGAAGGTGCAAAGACATGGGCAAGAATGACACGCGAAAATGTCGACCGTTGCCTGGCAGTTGTTCTCGATGGTTATGTCCGCTCATATCCCAGAGTTCAAAATGAGATCACAGGTGGTAATACAGAAATAACAGGCGATTTTACAATTGAGGAGGCCGACGACCTTGCCAACATCCTTAAATCAGGCAAACTGCCTGCACCGGCAAAAATTGTTTCGGATACAATAATAGGCCCTACTCTTGGGAAAGAAGCTATTAACTCAGGTTTGGCCTCATTTATCATATCTTTCTTCATAGTTTTGATGTATATGATATTTTATTACAGCAGAAGTGCTGGTACGATTGCTGATGTTGGTCTGGTTGCAAACGTATTTCTTATGATGGGTGTTCTGGCGTCTCTTAGTTCTGTTCTCACTCTTCCAGGTATTGCAGGTATCGTTCTTACAATGGGTATGTCTGTTGATGCAAATGTGTTGATTTTCGAACGAATACGTGAAGAAATGCGTGCCGGCAAAGGGGTTAAGCTCGCAGTATCAGATGGTTACAAGGGAGCTCTGCCTGCTATAATTGACTCAAACCTTACAACATTACTTACAGGAGTTATACTTTATGTTTTTGGAACAGGACCCATTAAAGGTTTTGCTACCACTCTTGTTATTGGTATTCTGACATCTCTATTCTGTGCCATATTTATTACCCGTCTGATTTATGAATTTTTACTTAAAAGAAATGCAAATCTTAGTTTTTCGATTAAGATTACAGCGAATATTTTAAAAAATACCAAAATAGATTTTATTGGGAAAAGAAAATATTTCTATGCTGTCTCAATTTTCGTTACATTAATTGGTATAGGTTCATTGTTCGTAAGAGGATTGAGCCAGGGGATAGATTTTTCAGGCGGACGTACATTTGTTGTACAGTTTGACCAGAAAGTTGAGACAGGTGATGTTGCCAAAAGTCTCGAACCTTTTTTTGGCTCTGCCCCTCAGGTTGTAACTTATGGAAATGATAAACAGGTAAGGATAACAACCAAATATAAAATTGGAGAAACAGGTGTTGATGATGAAGTTGAAACCACTTTATATAATGGCCTCAAAGGCATGCTAGGGACAGATGTCACGCAAGAAAAATTCCTTTCTACTTACAGGAGAAGCTCAGAGACAGTGGGACCCACGATTGCCAGTGATATTAAAATCAAGGCTATCTGGGCGGTTGGACTATCCGTTGTTTTGATGTTTTTATATATTTTCTTAAGGTTCAGGAACTGGCAGTACGGAGTTGGTGCAATTGTTGCCCTGGTTCACGATACAACCATTGTGATAGGCATTTATTCTTTGTTATGGGGTATACTTCCCTTTTCCATGGAGATAGACCAATCTTTTATTGCAGCTATCCTTACTGTAATCGGCTATTCTGTTAACGATACTGTAGTAGTTTTTGACCGTTTGAGGGAATTTCTTCCTCTCTACAAGAAAAGGCCTGTTAAAGAGGTTCTTAATATGGCCTTGAATGACACATTAAGCCGTACTCTGAATACAGGTATGACAACAATACTCGTACTCATAGCGATGTTCTTTTTCGGTGGGGCTACAATAAGGGGATTTCTTTTCGCAATGCTGATAGGTATTGTCATTGGAACATATTCCTCGATATTTGTAGCAACATCACTCCTTTATGATACAACAAAAAAAACAGGAATTAAGAGTTGAAATGAAATAAAGCATGCAATTGCTGATGGTTACCGAAATGCTTATTCGGCAATTATTGACTTAAAAGTTACAACAATTCTTACAGGTATAGTATTTTATATATTTGGTACCGGACCAATAAAAGGTTTTGAAACAACCTTGGTTATTGGTTGCCAATGAGAGAGGTTCTTAATATGGCGATAAACTCAACTCTTAGCAGAACTATTAACACAACTTTAACAGTGATGCTCACAGTAGTAGCAATGTTTATCATTGGCGGCGCAGTAATCTGCGGTTTCATGTTCCCTCTTATGGTAGGGATTTTTAACAACACTCTGAGTATTATATAATAATCGGATATTTTATTATGGCATTACTATAATAAAATATTATCGCTCTGGATATTCTCATTTCTTAATAATTGATTAATGAGGTATATTTATACAAAAATATATCTGACTGGTTATAATAATAAAGGTCTCTATAAATAACATTTTGCATTCAAAATCATTCAAACAAAACAACATGATCAATATTCCAAAGACCGATAAGAAGAGAATTATTATTGCAGGATGCGGTTTTGCAGGGTTGACACTGGCAAAAAAGCTTAGAAACAAAGGTTTTCAGGTAGTTATTCTCGATAAACATAATTATCACCAGTTTCCGCCACTCTTTTACCAGGTAGCATCTGCCGGACTTGAAGAAAGTTCAATCCTTTTCCCAATCCGCAAGATTTTCCAGAATTTTAAAGATTATCACATACGGAAAGCAGAGGTAAAATCGGTGGATACAGCCAATAATCAACTGATTACCTCAGCCGGAATGATTGAATATGACTATCTTGTACTGGCTCATGGCGCTACAAATGCATATTTCGGTTCTGCACAGATGGAGAAATTTTCAAGAGGGATGAAGACAATTGCCGAAGTACTTGATTTGAGAAATTCTCTACTTCTGAACTTTGAAAATGCACTCACAGCCCAAAGTGCAGATGAACGTGAGATGCTTCTGACCATTGTAATTATAGGAGGTGGTCCTTCAGGGGTTGAAATTGCCGGAGCTCTGGCAGAGATGAATAAATATGTGCTTCCAAAAGATTACCCGGAATTTAAAGAGATCAGGGCAAAAATATTCCTAATGGAGGCAGGAGACAGGATTCTGAGCACGATGTCCAGGATATCTTCAGATAAAGCTAGTTCTTTTCTGGAAAAAATGGGAGTAAAAGTGCTTACAAAAACTATGGCTTCCGGATGTGATGAAAAAACCGTCTTTACTGATTCAGGAAAAGGCATTAGTACCGGTATGATTATCTGGACTGCAGGTATTACCGGGAATAAAATCGAAGGATTAAGAACTGAATGTTTCTCCCGGTCCGGGCGGATTAAAGTCGACATATACAACAGAGTATCCGGATATTCAAACGTTTTTGCACTTGGGGATATTTCTATAATGACAGCAGAAAAATATCCTGATGGACACCCCCAAATAGCACAGGTAGCAATCCAGCAGGCAAAACTATTGGCGGAAAACTTTATCGGGATGAAGAAGGGTAAGCCTATTAAAGAATTTAAATACAGAGACTTAGGCATTATGGCAACTATCGGAAGAAATCTGGCGGTAGTTGAACTTCCTTCTCTCCGTTTCCATGGCTTCTTTGCATGGTTTATCTGGATGTTCATTCACCTTATGAGTATAATTGGTGTAAGAAACAAGCTTATGATATTCATTAACTGGGCCTGGAAATATTTTACTTACGATCAATCAACCAGATTGATACTGAGGCCTAAGGGTTGTGCTTAGATGTCAGTAATCATTTATGAACCTGTTTTCTTATTTGTAGCTATCACCATTTTAACCTTAAGTCTTGCCCCAATCTCCATCACGTCCACCAGATCCTGAACAGTAAGAGAATTCCCGAGCCTGAGAATAACAGTTGGTTCCTGGAGTGAGCTTATTATGGATTTCAGCAGCGATTCTAAATCATTAAAGGATATCTGGCGATTGTCGATGAAGTATTTCTTATCTTTAGTTATAGAAATAGAGATCTGCTGTTTATTAAGATTCTGTGCTGATTTCGAGTTAGGTAACAAAAGCTTGATTACATTGGGATTAGCCAATGATGAGACAATCAGAAAGAATAAAAGAAGGAAGAACATAATATCATTTAACTTTTCTAACTTTGCCCTACATAAATGGAGGAAGGTTTTTATGATTTTTTTATGAGCGGACAGGAAATATTTGTTATCATCATTGTTGCCCTTCTTCTTTTTGGGGCAGAGAAGCTTCCTGATACTGCCAGGACCATAGGAAAGTACATGAGGGATTTTAAAAAAGCCACTGATGAGATAAGAAGAGAACTGGAGTCAAGCACTCAGGATATAAGGAAGGACCTGAGTGATGTTACAGATTCAATAAAAAATGACGTAACCGATCTTTCAAACAATTTAACAAAGGATGTCAATGAGGTTACCGACAACATTCAGAAGAATGTGAATGAGGTTAAAGATAATATCAGGAAAGATGCGAACGACGTTTCTGATGGTTATTACAAAGAGGTGAACGACTAGTCGCGTTATGATAAGCACAACCGGCATTACAAAATCATACGGAGATCTTAAGGTTCTGAAAGGGATTGATATCCGGATTGAAGATAAGGAGGTAGTCGCAATAGTCGGGGCCAGCGGTGCCGGAAAAACGACTCTTCTTCAGATTATCGGAACACTTGACCGGCCTGATGGCGGTACAATTTTCTATAATGATTCAGATTTAAGCCGTCTCAAAGGAAGATCTCTTGCCGCTTTCCGCAATAACAATATCGGATTTGTTTTTCAGTTTCATCAGCTGCTTCCTGAATTCACAGCTCTTGAAAATGTCTGTATCCCTGCATATATAGCCGGTAAAAGCAAAACTGAGGCTGAAAACAGGGCGACTGAACTCCTCGGTTTTCTCAACCTTACTGAAAGACTCGAACATAAACCGTCAGAACTAAGTGGTGGAGAACAGCAACGTGTTGCAGTAGCCCGTGCCCTGGTAAATAATCCTTCAGTAATTCTTGCTGATGAACCATCAGGTAATCTGGACACTGAGAATAAAAATGAACTTCACAAGCTTTTCTTTAAGCTCCGCGATACATTTGGCCAGACTATCATAATCGTTACACACGACCGTCAACTGGCGGGCATGTCGGACAGGATACTTCAGATTAAAGACGGACTTATTGTAAATGAGTCTTAGGCAATCATATAACGGCATTCCGGCCGGTGAAATAAAAGCATTTCTCGAAGAAAAATATCTCCAGTATAATAATCCTTCTTTTATTATTCACGATCCTATTTCCATTCCACATAGTTTCACAGATCGTCGCGACAGGGAGATTTCCGGCTTTCTGACTGCTGCAATCGCCTGGGGGCGCCGGGATCTTATTCTCAGGAGCAGCCGGTTAATGCTGGAATTAATGGATAACACTCCGTATGAGTTTATTATGTCAGCAGGTGAAAATGAGCTTTACAGACTCTCAAGGTTTGTTCACAGGACTTTCAATAGAACCGATTTTGTATACTTTATTAAAGGGCTCAGGCTTATCTATTCAAACTATAATAGTATGGAAGAGGTTCTGCTTCAGGGAATTAAAGCAGGCGGATCACTAAAAGAGGGTTTGTCTCAC
>JAPLEB010000086.1 GCA_026391555.1 Bacteroidia bacterium
GTATGTCAACTTATGGCCTTGGGGTTGCTCACACAAAAGGAGCCTGATTTTCAAATCCCGGGGAACAGAAGTAGCAACAATTACAATATCGTGAGCCGGAACAAATCCTGAAGTTGAAGTAGTATAGGCATAAGAACCGGCAACTGCGGCTTCAGCGCTGAACCGCAATTTGCTGTCAGAGCTGATATCAACAGTCCCCAAAGCACCCGCGTTGTAGGCTCCCCACTTCAATCCTGTCCTGGTCGTCTGTACCGCTTCATTTGAACTACCAAATGGATCAACCGTTACAGTATTTGCTATTTCGAAACTTTCTACAATGGTCAGTGGAGAAGGCTCTCCAGTGGTAACAATAATTTTAAAATCAATTTCTTCCAGTGTGTTCCCAATTCCAAATACTTTAAGAATATCACCGTCCTGGCAAATAGTTTGGTTTGAAAACGCAAGATCAACATACTGCCAGGCCACTCCTTGTCCAAAAGTTATTAAGCTGCTAATTAAATCCTTCTTCCACGTATCGGAAGGAACAGTAATTTCCGACTTACTTTTGTCAATAATTACTAAGGCAGAAGACATTTCAATATGAAAATTACCGTGATTACCCACAGTAGCAAAGATATCATCATCATGAGGAACAGGGATCCACTCAGAGGTTTCAGCATCGACACCTCTTGCCTGGTTCCAGTTTGTATTACCCTTTATAACAGCAGCCTTTCTGAATAAAGTATGTGTAAGAGTTGCTCCTTCTACACCTGCCACCGATAAAGGTTCAACAAATACGTCATAATTATTTACTGCATCTACAAGAACCGAATCTCCGTTATCCAAGTGATAAAATAACCCGCTTGAGCGTTTTCCTCCTCCATAAGTTATAATTTTCTCAAAACTATCGATACTGTCTTTCCCCCACATTTCTTTTTCAGGATCGAAACGGAAAGTAGTAGCCCCTGCTTCCAGTTTATGGACAATTAAATCTGCCAGGGGTATCATCCTGGTTTCATGCACGGGGATACCATTGACGTCAGGAGAATCATATACCGGCATTATCACATAGGAATCACCTGGAGAAAGTTTGCCCGATAATCTTATAGTCGGATCTCCAATTCTATAAGGTAAAAGGTAACCTTTTAATCCTGTAACAAGTGTAAATTTTGAGAGATCAAGTGTATCGCTGCCAACATTGGTCAACTCCATATAAGCAGTAAAACTATTTTCAGCTTTCCATTCAGTGAATATGAGGCTTCTTATCGTGTCTTCCTGAGCCTTCACAGCAAAGGAAAGCAGATAAAGAGGAACTAAAATAAGTAATAGTTTTTTTTTCATATTAATTTCATCATAATATAATTTTGATTTTTAAGGTATGATGGAACCGCACATGTTGATAAAAATTATTTTTATAAGTGTTTGTGTTAGCATAACATGTTGGTTTCATAGTTTAACAATTTGGGCTTATTAGTAGTTTAATATTTTGATCCGTCACTAATTATTAAGGAGATTCCATGTTGCTGCGTTACTTCTAATTCATTAATTATCAATTAAATACTTTTTTTACAATCTTATATTTCATTTTTTTTATGTGGCATGTTTCAATGTTAATTTGATTTTCTGCCGGTTCTTTTCAAACCACTTCATAATTTTATTCTCTTCACGGTTTTTCTTTGACCAACTGTAACCTGAATATTAAACAATACTTCTTTTTGCAGCTTTGGAAGATTATATTCTTTTCGGAAGCTTTCTCCGGAAGCGATTTCATTAGCCACGTAAACCAATTTATATTCTTTGTCATATACCTCAACAGAGATACTATCGCCTGTTTTGATCTTATTAAGATCAAGGCTGAAAGAACCGGTTCCTTTAACGTGTATGACCTGTATTTGCTCATCTCCTCCCTTGTATGAGATATTGGAAGTTATTGCAGAATCCCCTTGAAGATATGCAGTTAACCTGGACATCTGGTTTATCTGATCCGGCGAAAAATACGAACCTTGATATGGCGTTTGATACGCCTCGGCACCAAACGTTATCATTCCGCCGTTTTTCAGGCTTTCCCTTATCCATGGAAACAAAACTTCATCAGTATTTCTCAGCGGTGAAATAGGCGAATCTGTATCCATGTGAGCATTTCCACTTCTCTGGAGTTTTGGCCCTCCCTGGCTTTTCAGGCCTTTGCCAACTCCCCACTCACCGGGGCCATATTCCCACATCGCATCGCCGTAAGTCCAGAATGGTGCTTTCATAACTTCATCCGGTGGGCCATAGCCTTCTTTAAGCGTAAATTCCTGCCAGGGATCGGTTAACGTCAGTTCGCTCCAGTTCGCTCCAGCTGCACGATCCTCCAATACCTGGCCTGTCTTGGTTGCCACTAATATAGGTTTGCAATTAATGCGCGGATATGACTTGCGATTGTTGTGTCCCCCATCAAACTGATATCCGGCGACCTTGTCACCATAGTGATTACCGATGCCATTCAAAACTTTTGTAATCTGGTACATCCACTGGCGGGCACATTCAGCACCACCCCCGCCAAAGCCTCCACGACCAAGTAAGAGAGTAAGTTTAATGCCTTCTGCGTTAAGCGCATCAGCAAGGTTCATGTAAAAATCACGATTGGTTTCTGTCCAGGTTAAGGGTGTGGCACCAGGGTTGATATCTTCAACAGCCTGAACAGTACCTGCAAATGGAGATGGAAGTGCACGGAAATTGACGAACTGACCACCCATTGTTTTTACATCTCTTACAAAACCGGTGATGTCCCAATCCCTGGCATTTTCTTTCCACGGCACCATTGGACCAAAACGAGGTTTTACCTTATTTCTGTGGTTAGCAACCATAAAACCCCGTTTGCCATACCACCATTCCATATTGGCGCGAAGAGAATCGGCTTCGGCAGCTTCTGCCTGAACCAGCGGTTTGGCCCTGAGGTTCACAAGCTCTATTAGTTCAAGATACATATAACTACCTCCTAACTTTGTAGCTGCTACAGTTATGTAATTAAAACCGGTAGCAAGGTGGAGGGTGCCCTGTGTATTCTCATCCAGGATCAGCCTTTGGAAATTTTTTGAATCTCCCGAGTGGGTTTGCGGGAGTGTTACAGTGAATGAATTTTCTACCGGCTTACTGACCGGCCTGGCGGATATCTTAACCTGGGTTCCTGCTACTGGATTATCAACACAGAGCGCAACAATATAATCATCAGGGTCACAAACGTAAACCTGGTAGGTGATTTGACCCGTTCCGTTGAAGATAAAGTAATCGGGCCCTGCCTCTGGTTTTGTATAAATGTTGGAAGAGTAGCACGCAACCGGTGTACCGGATTCCCTCGCTCCGGTATACAAACCGGTAACACGGGTTGGACTTACCACGTATGGTACTTTTTTATAGGGAACTGTGGTTGTGCCATCTAAATCTCCGGCCTGCCAGAGAGGCTGGAAATTATCCTGGGTATCGTCGCACTCGCTGCAGAATCTTGTCCACGTTATGCTGTCAATCACTACCGGAGCACTACCGGTTCCTGAACTTATCAGCAGTCCACCCCCCCGCAACTTATCAACAGGAATGTAACCGTATCCATCCTCGTTTGGAATGTTTATCGGGAAC
>JAPLEB010000130.1 GCA_026391555.1 Bacteroidia bacterium
AAGCTGGTATCATGTCCACATTAATTCAAAAAGTACCATCATGCAGATTGCATTTTTAATATATACTGTGAGCAAACAAATCAGACATAATGTGAATATCGGGTGGAAAAGCAACACTATTTATCATTTTTCGGTATTATATATGGTATATTGTTTTGCTCATGTTGTGTTTAGTTTGTGCAAAAACCAAATTACAACATTTGGGGGAAACCTAAGGGGAGTACCCCATCTTTTAAAAAATTAGTCGTTCAGTAATGATAATATTTATTCAATTTTTATCTCGCTCATGATATATTGTTTCAGAATTTCATTATCGTAAGGTAACCGATATAAGGGATTGCCTTTTTCATCGCCGATTGATATAGCGATATGGTAAATTCCTGATGCAGTATTTTTCGGAGGTTTTAAAGAAATTGATATAGCTTGTTCCTCGGCTTTATCAGCACTTTCAGCGGGCATCAGATTTTTGACATTGGTTTTTGCATCAACCATTGAGCAGATCATTTTCCCTGACTTATCTAACAAAGAAACTGCGATATACCCTCCTTTATAACAGGGAGCAACACCCGCATTCCTGATTTTAATATTAGCAATAATTATTTCCCCCTTTTTAATTTTTGCAGGATAACTAAATGACGTAACCTGAAAACGATACCCCAGTCTGAGATTAATGGTATTGATCAATTCTTTGTTGCCCGGAAGGTCTTTCCCGTTGCCATATAAAAATTCATCGGGCCACCAGTGTATCCTGATATGTGATGCATGATATTTTTCTACAGCTTCAAGAAGCTTTTCCCCACTTTTCCAGACACCTTCTCTCATGGAAGCCCCGTAATGTTGGTGTTCGATCAGTGTTGGCTGGTTTCTCCACACTTTTTCCATCAAAGGCACACACAACGGCCTTGTTGAATCAACCAAAACAGACCAGTCGCTCAATCCGCAGTTGTTTTTAAGCATCCAGTTGGTCCTGGCGGGATATTCAATGGTATCGGAGCGGCGAACAAGAATCAAATCGTCATTAATGAAAAGTTGTGTCTTATCGAAATACTTTCTCCATAAATTCAGATGCAACAAAGCAGCAGTGTCAGTGATTTCAGGCGCTCTTAGATTAACTCCTGCCCAATTGTGTCCTTCCCCCCAGTTACCCAGTGAGCCAACTTCGACAAACGATACTTCCGGTTTGCCGTTATATCTTTTGGCAGCTTCAGCGATAAAGCGTTCCATTCTCTCAATCATGACGGGATCATCCCATAAGGGAACCCAGTATCCATATCCGGGATATGTCCAGCCTTTTGCACCCATATCCTTTAACCAAAGCGGGGCTGATTGAGCAAGAGTAGTAAGGTTTATCCAGCAGAAAGCCGTTTGTTTGCCATGCCGGACCCAGTATTCAGCGATAGAATCGGTAAAACTCCAATCAAAGACTCCAGGCTGTTTTTCAATACGGGCCCACCCGATTCGGAAAGAAACGGTATTGCAACCTGGAAACCAATCCAATACATCGCCCTTCTTCAATCGGCTGCCGTAATTAGTACCATCATCGGTATAAAAGGCCAGGTTCCAACCCATGTTAGGGTTGTTGAGTGCTTTCCCATTATCGATAGGTTTTACTTCAATGTTCTGACTGTGTGCTGAAAAGTAAAGGGAAAGAAAAAATAGAATAGTTAAATTTTTCATTTTTGAATATTTTCAATTACCTGTTATTCGTTCATTACCGGACATTCTTTAAGCTGCCACGTTTTATAATCTTTTAACTTTTTCCTTATTGAATCTCCATAAGTTTCAATGATGCCGTCGAATAGAGAGATTGAAGGTATGGTAAACTCCAGTCTGGCACTTTTAATGGTAGGTGAATTAAGAGACCATCCGATTTCGTGGATACCTGCACTTCCATTTTCGGCGGGATAAGAGAGGTAGTAGAACTGACGGGTATATCTAAGCATGAAATTTTCTAATCCCAAAGGACCGCCGGAAGTATGGAACATATCAAACAGTCCATAAATGGCATCGTAACCATCTTCGCCCATAATCATTTTTTCAGGGTATTTTGCCCTTATTTCTTTAGTATATTGGAGCAGGCCTTCATAGGGAGAATAGTCAGGACAGTTGTCCCAGCGTAAAGCCCCGTCAAGAAAAACTCCGTCAACATCATAAGTATCGAAAAGTTCTGCCGTTTTTTCGGTCATATATTGCCTGTATTTGGGGTGACCAAAATTCATGATCAACCCCATAGTTTCAATCGACAAATCCATGTTCCAGTCAAGCCAGTTTTGTATTTGTGGATATCCATCAGAGCCTTTTAAAGATGCATCCATCATATCGTGTTTTCTCAGAAAATCGAAAGTCGCCAAATTTGGGCCACCTAACATTAGTACCACTTTCACACCCAATTTATGTGCTCTTTCAACCAGTTTTATTAATCCTTCTCTTCCACCCATCCTTTCATCGGGTTGATGCTCGGGATATGTGCAATAATACCTTCCGTCCCAGGCTGGTAAAAATGCCATAATATTTTTGCCATCCATTGTCTGGCATAACCATTCAAGCTGGTCGCCCATTTGCTCGTACGTGTTAAACATATGGCCGGTCCAATGAATTCCGTGGAAAAAAGCAACCAGTTTCAATTCATCTATCCATTTGGTATCGGCTTTTTTGCTGTAAGGAATTATATTAAAGTTCTGTTCCAGGTCCTTACACCTTTCTTTTACAATTGACAGTCGTGTGTGACCGGAACCGATAATCCATTCAGGTGACTCAATTGAATTTGACAAATTACGGGCATCTTCATCATGACTCAAAAGAATAACCGGTTCTTTGCTTAAATAATCATAAGAACAAGCGAATCCCTTGCGACGTAGCTCTTTGTCTTTAGAAAGGACAAACCACTCCTTGTCAGCGGTTGTAATAAAAACCAACGGCATAGTGGCGCTTCTGGAAGGATAACTGACCATTATACCCGCATTATTGGTAAATTCTTTTACACCCTTTGCCTGAGGATATTCTGAGACAATAGATGTTACGTTTATTCCTTTTATAAGAACCAGGATTGTTTTACAGATTTCAGTTGGATGGCTGGCTTTGGCAGCGACGGATAACCGGGAATTACCCATTTTGGTAATTCTTAATTCTATCTTACCCGGGCTGCTTAATTGCCCACCTGCCGATGATAAAACATCGCAGCTTAGTGTTAGCTCATCTGCAGATGTTTTTTCTATGTGGAGACTGTTTGGATCAGGACAATAAATATTGTTTACGGTTGATAAACGAACAGCGAAATGAAGATTATCAAATTCCACGTACGGATCCTTAAAATCATATCCGATTGGCCCGAACTGGGCAACTGCATTTCCGGCAAAAGCAAGAAGTACAAACAGAATCAGTAACAGCTTATTTATTTTCATAATTTCAAATTTATTTAATGTTATTTTATTTTACTGTTTATCAATCAAATTATGATACGGTATGATGCTTTTGGGATTGTTAAAATAGTAAGGAAAATCATCCCAGATTGATTTTCCGGTCAAAGCACGTGGGTCGCCGGTTTTGATGAGATACTTATCAAGAACCTTTGCCAGGCGCTTCTTATCTTTTTGGTAATTTTTATTTGAGATGAGGTTTGTAAGACAAAAAGGATCGTTAACGATATCATATAATTCTTCATAAGGGCGTTTTGCCACTGCAAGCTCAAAAAGTCGCTTAACGCCTTCCTCATTCTTGCTGTCAATCAGGCATGTAAGGCTCGGTGACCTATCAATATCTCCATATAGCCAGTCATGGGCCGATCTTATATCAGGTGCGCCTGCCGGCCAACGGTCAGGTTCAAGGTTCCTGATATAAAGAAACCTGTAATCGCGTACTGACCTTTGCGGATATGGCAGATCGTTTTCGCGGCAAACAGTATGTCTTTCTTTCCCTGCGAATACATATTTACGGCTTTTATCAATATGGCCCGAAGATGTTGAATTGAAGATTTTCAACAGGCTTTTACCCGTCATCTCTTCCGGCACCTTAACACCGGCACATTTTAGCAGCGTCGGGGCAAGGTCGGTAAGACTAACCAGGTCATCAACGATTCTCCCCCCCTTTTGTATTCCTTGCGGCCAGCGTATAGCCAGCGGCATATGGATCCCATATTCATAAAGGTTATTCTTGGCTGCCGGAAAAGCCATACCATTATCGCTTGTGAAAATGATAATTGTATTATTGAGCAGGTTCCTTTCTGACAACAATTGCATCATTTTTTCCAGATTTTGGTCTATCCATTTTATTTCAAATAAATAATCTGCAATATCGTTTCTTACTTCCGGGACGTCAGGCAGGAAACCGGGTATCTCAATTTTATCAAGATCAATACCATGCCTAACACCGGAATTTTCTTCAAAGGCACGATGTGGCTCAGAACTGCCAAACCAGAAGAAAAATGGTTTATTTTCAGGGCATTCATTAAGGAAATCAGTAAAATTTGCAGCGTAATCATTGGAAACGATCCCACTTGCCGGAGGCTGAAGCTTTTGTTGGTTGTATCCTTTACCGAGTGGATATTCTTTCCACCCATGAACCTTAAAATCGTTGGGCTCCCATCCTTTCTGGGTATAACCAATAGAATATCCATTATCCCTGAGCAACAGGGGGAAACTCATTTTTTCCAGCTCTTTAGGCACCGCGCTGAACAGTTGAGAAGCCTCGCCAAGTCTCCACATTTCCTGACCGGTGAGAATAGAACCCCGCGAGGGGGAACATGAGGGGGAAGCACAGAAAGCGTTGCGGAAATAAATCCCATCACGTGCAACTTTGTCAAATGCAGGGGTAGTTATTGCTTTTTCTCCGGCAAAGGAGGTATGTACCCAACTTTGATCGTCTGTTATACAAATCAGTATATTCGGACGTTTTTCGTTTGCCAATTGAGCATAGATAGAGCTGAAGGGCAATAAAACGAACAGTAAATCTATTATTGGCTTTTTATTCATGGTATAATTCTTTCATTGGTTTTACAATTTATATTTCCCGGCAAAATCATATTCCAAATGATTTTCCTATATCCTGCAGTTTGACATTATAACCTTCTGCTGTAATCTTCATTTCTGAACTAATTCTATTCTTCGAACAATCAACTGTAACTATATGTGATTCACCGGGCAACAGGGTAAAGTATCCATCACTAAAAAAGGCAGGCAGTATCCGTTCATTCGTTGCGGCATCTCGTAAGTTTAATTTTACCGATAAGGCTATCACCTTTGAAGGATTCTTAATCTCAACTACAGTTCTCAGACTACCATAAATTTTTCTTTTGCTGACTTTTCCTATCAGAGCAACATTCTGAAGGGCATTAAATGGTAAAAAATTTCTTTCTATTTCGGGATTGGCAAGCCAATATCTATTTTCCGAAACAAGTATCCCTTGTTTATCATGTAACTCTATAACAACCATATATTGCGCCAGTAAGGTTTTGGGGCATACCAATTCACAGAAGTCGGTAAGTTGATTTTCTTTTACATCAAGGATTAATTTCTTTTCAAACAATAATTTTGCATTTAAATCATACATTCGGATAGAAACTCGTGATTTTGGCAGAGATTTCAGGCTTGTATTAATAGCGACCACTTTTTGATCGTGTAAATTCATTTGAATATGGATGGGTTCCAATGCCTTTTTGGTCCCGAAATAAGATCCAAGGGTCTCATAATCCCACGAGTAAATTTGCCATTTGATACTTGGCCAGGCAGGATGCGTCATCCATAGCATTACACCGCTGGTATTGTTCCAGAGTTTGCTGTTCCAGGCTTCAAACATAGCACGGTGGCCTTCGTAATTTACCATCTGAGCCTTTTTACAGAAATCTTCCAGCGTTTCGGATTTTCCATAAAGGGTTTCGAGAGATGACATAATTTCTTCTGAACCGTATTGATCGTGGTAATACCAAACATCGCTAATGGGCCAAACATCTTCCTTTGCCATCATTTGGCGCATCGATTCAGCCGTTGGCACAGAAGGTATGCCAATTTCTGTACTAAATCCTTTGACATCATTGATATAGTCGGCGGGATTGTGATAATATTTCCATGGTCCACTCGGGCTAAGATTCAAATGACGGGAGTTTGGAATAAAATGCCTTGTCCCGTCCTCATCATGAACTATTTGTGCGCAACCATCACTTATGACAGATAAAGGAAATCCTTCGTTCCTGGCACACCAAATTGCAATGGAAGGATGGTTCCTAAAGCGCCGTACTACATCCCGGACATTAGCCAGAAACAATCTGCTGTCAAAAACATCTGTATTTATATAATCTTTGCTCAACCAGAAATCGTTCCATACTAATATACCATATTCATCAGCAAGCTCATAGAAGACTTCTTCAGTGCTCTCACCAGTCCAGTTACGAATCATGCGCTTCATGGCATCATCTATGCCCCAGTTTCCGCCTTTGCAATAAATACGTTTGCCATTCACCTTAAAAACCAGAAACGGGGACATCAGAGTATCCTTTAATTCGTCTAAAATATCCGTATTAATGCCATCGCGAAGTTTTGGAACCCATACCCTCTCATATTCTTCAACTTTTGATGGTGGATGAGGATAGGCCTCCCTACGTATCAGGTTATCAAATATAAACTTACTTTCCTTTTGTGCCTTAATTGGGTTGTACTCCACTCTCCATCCTTGTTTGGATGGAGCATCTACGGTAAGCTCATAGGATAATTCACGAATCCCAAACCGGACAGTCTTATTATCAATTTCCTGTGCATCGGATAAAACAGATAATTCAAGGAAGTATAAATTTTGACCTCCGTATCCGTTTGGCCACCATAACCTGGCATTTTTCAGACGAAGTTGTG
>JAPLEB010000064.1 GCA_026391555.1 Bacteroidia bacterium
CTCAATGAGATCTTCAGCCATCGGACAATTTGGAGCAGTGAGTGTCATTGTTATATGTGCTACATGATCATCATCAACATTGATCTCATAGATGAGTCCCAGGTCATAAATATTCACCGGGATCTCCGGATCAAAAATACTTTTCAGTACTTCTCCTATCCTGGTTTCAATCTCCAGTTGTTCGGTCGGATCCATTTTTACTATATTATTATTAGAAGTATTGTTAATTATTCACAATGTAAACCATATCGCTTGAAAATCAATTTATTTACCCCATCCCCAGGGGGAGTAAATTGATTTTCTTCGCTCCCCTTGGGGTCGGGGTAAAAGAAGAAAATCAATAATTATTCATTTGAGATTACAGTTGTCATATTATTTCTTCATTGCATCAAATGCCATTGCATAGAGCTTCATTTGGCGTACCATTGAGAGAAGTCCATTGGAACGTGTCGGAGACAGATTCTGCCTCAGCCCTATCTTTTCAATAAAATAGAGATCGGAAGATATTATCTCTTCCGGTGTCCGTTTCGAAAGAACTTTAATAAGAAGCGCCACAATACCTCTTGTTATTATTGCATCACTGTCGGCAGTGAAAGAAATCAATTTTTCATCAAAATCGGGATGAAGCCAGACTTTCGACTGGCACCCGTCAATAAGAAAATCTTTTACTTTGAATTTCGGATCAATAACAGGCAATTCCTTTCCCAGATCAATCAGAAGGTTATATTTATCCATCCAGTCATCAAAAAAAGAAAACTCCCCAATTATACTATCCTGTACTTCGTTGATTGTCATATAAATTTTTTATGCAAACATACTTATCACTTTTTCAATTCCGCCAGCAAGTATGTCAATTTCTTCTCTTGTATTATAGAAACAGATTGATGCCCGTATTGTGCCATCGATACCATAACGGTCCATCACCGGCTGGGCGCAATGCGTACCTGTTCTGACGGCTATCCCCATCTTGTCAAGGATCATGCCGGCATCATATTGGTGAATATCCTTGAGAAGAAAAGATATTGTCGGAATCTTCCTGACAGAATTTCCATATATTTTTAAATCTTTTATCGCTGATAGTCTTTCAGTTGCATGCGAAAGAAGATATTTCTCCCTTATTGCAATATCAATCCTTCCGATACTCATAACATAATCCAGCGCTCTGGCCAGACCAATTGCTCCGGTAAAGTTCATTGTTCCGGCTTCAAATTTAAAAGGAAGTTCGTTATATGTGGTTTTTTCAAATGTAACTTTATCAACCATATCACCGCCGCCCTGAAAAGGAGGCAATTCCGAAAGCCATTTCTCTTTACCGTACAGGATGCCTATGCCTGTGGGTCCGTATATCTTGTGTCCGGAAAAAACATAAAAGTCACAATCCATTATTTTCACATCAACAACCCCGTGCTGAATACCCTGTGCACCATCAATTAGAACCGGCGCATTAACCGAATGGGCAGCTGTAATTATCTCATTAACAGGAAGAACTGTCCCCAGAGCATTAGATACCTGTGTTACAGATACAAGTTTAGTCTTTGAAGAAAGCATCTTTAGATATTCCTCAAAGATGATTTCTCCCTCATCATTTACAGGGATTACCCTCAGGACAGCACCTTTCCTTTCACACATCATCTGCCATGGAACTATGTTGGCATGATGTTCAAGATGGCTTATGATTATCTCATCACCAGGTTTTATATACCGTTCACCGAAGGAAAAAGCAATTCCGTTGATTGAACCGGTCGTGCCTGATGTAAATACAACCTCTTCTTTTTTCCCGGCATTAATAAATGATCTTACTTTTTCTCTTGAATTTTCGTAAGCTTCAGAAGACATATCGCTTAAATAGTGGACCCCTCTGTGAATATTGGCATTATAAGATGTATATACCTCAGTTAAAGCATCAATCACACACTGTGGTTTTTGGGTAGTGGCGCCATTGTCGAAATAGACAAGGGGTTTATCGTAAACACTCCTGCCAAGAATTGGAAAATCGGCCCTTATTTCTGCAATATTTTTCACTATGTTTTCAAATTATCCACACTTTACCATACAACTTGCACACCTTGAAAGTTCTCCTTTCAGACGCTGCTTCACGAGGTTATCCATTCTTTCGCGAAGAGGTTCAATTTTAATATTTTGAATTACCTCGTGCGCGAAACCGAATATAAGCATAAGCCTCGCTTCATGCTTATTTATCCCCCGCGACTGAAGATAGAACAGAGCATCATTGTCGAGTTGACCTATTGTTGCTCCATGACTACATTTTACATCATCAGCATAAATTTCGAGTTGCGGTTTGGTGTCCATCTTTGCATCGTCGGTCAGAAGGATGTTATTATTCTTCTGGTAAGCCAGTGTACCCTGTGCATCCGGGCGTACCAGGATACGACCGTTAAAAGCGCCTGTTGACATATCATCAAGTACTCCTTTAAACAACTGGTTGCTGGTACAATGCGGGAAAGCATGATCAACATTTACAAAATTATCGACATGCTGCCATTTATCAGCAAGGAACAGGCCATACGAATAGCACTCTGCTCCTTCACCACCAAGGTAATGAAACATACTGTTACGTATAAGACCCCCATGAAGTGTCATGTTATTTGAAGAGGCGACACTGTATTTCTCCTGATGAATAAATGTATGGGTTATCTTGCATGCGGCATTGTGTTCATTCTGCACTCTTATTATGTCGAAATGGGCATTTTCACCAACAAAAACTTCAGTAACCGCGTTGGTCAGAAACTTTCGCGGGGAAAGAGTGTGATCGCAGATTATTATGGAAAATTCTGCATTTTTTTCCACAATTATAAGGTTCCTGTGCTGATTGAACATATCGTCATCTGATTGAACAAGATTGACGATCTGGACAGGTTTTGTCAGAGTTACACCTTCAGGGACATATACAAAAACACCATCTGAAGCCATCGATGTATTAAGATGTATGAGTCCGTCGGTTTCGCTTTTTGCATATTTCCCATAATGCTTTTTAATCTGGCCAGGGAATTTTTCAGCGGCTTCATTTAGACTACCGATCCAGACCCCGCTGGGCAGCTGACGAAGTTTCTCGTTTATTGTCGGATAAAATCCATTCAGTAAAACTATTCCATGTGCATCAAGGTCAGCAACATCACACCTGAACTCTTCGGCTTTTACAAAATCCGATGTTACCGGCATGAAATAGTTTTTGTAATCGTGATCAAAAAAGGTATTAAGGTTAGTATATTTATAGGTCTCATTCTTCTTTGTCGGGATACCAAGCTCTCTGAATTTTTCAAAAGCCGCCTCCCTGAAAGAATTAATATAAGGAGAAGAAACGGCGGAAATTTTGTCAATATTCTCCTTATACAGTGTTAAATATCTTTCTGTTACTTCAGATTTTCCGTTCATGTCAATATATTATTTTCGACCTCATTTTTGATCCAGTCATATCCCTTTTCTTCCAGTTCAAGGGCGAGTTCTTTCCCGGCTGTTTTAACTATCCTTCCATCGTACAGAACATGAACAACATCCGGTACAATATAATCGAGCAGCCTCTGGTAATGAGTTATTACAATGAATGAATTATCGGGACGTTTAAGTTTATTTACTCCATTTGCCACAATACGCAAAGCATCGATATCGAGGCCTGAATCGGTTTCATCGAGAATGGCCAGTTTTGGTTCGAGCATCGCCATCTGGAAGATCTCGTTCTTCTTCTTTTCTCCGCCTGAGAAACCTTCATTAACAGACCTGTTTGCAAGTTTCGAATCGATCTCAACCAGTTCTTTTTTCTCGCGCATCATCTTAAGAAAATCTGATGCTGAAAGAGGATCAAGTCCTTTATGTTCACGATGTTCATTGACAGCAGTTTTCATGAAATTCACCATACTTACCCCCGGAATTTCAATGGGGTACTGAAATCCGAGGAATATTCCCTCTTTTGCGCGGTCTTCCGCTGCCATTTTGAGCAGGTTCTCCCCAAAATATGTAACTGTTCCTTCGGTTACTTCAACAAGCTCCCGTCCTGCCAGAACAGCAGCAAGAGTGCTTTTCCCTGATCCGTTAGGCCCCATTATCGCGTGGATCTCCCCGGGTTTAACCTCAAGACTTATTCCTTTTAGTATATTCTTACCAGCAATTGCGGCTTTTAAATTATTAATAATCAACATGATATTTTCTTTTTACTTTTGTCTTGAATAAACCCACCCCTAACCCCTCCCGGGAGGGGAACTATTAAGTATATTTTTGTCTTTTTACTTTTGTCTTTTTACTTTTGTCTTTTATCTTTACTACCCTACACTTCCCTCAAGACTTATCTGAAGAAGCTTTTGAGCTTCAACAGCAAACTCCATTGGCAGTTTATTAATTACCTCGCGCGCATAACCGTTTACAATAAGACCGATTGCATCTTCAGTTGATATCCCTCTCTGGTTGCAATAAAAAATCTGATCTTCCCCGATTTTTGAAGTTGTTGCTTCGTGCTCAACAATAGCAGTCTGGTTATCGACCTCAAGATAGGGGAAGGTATGAGCTCCGCATTTGTCGCCAAGCAATAATGAATCGCACCGGGAAAAATTCCTTGCATTCGAGGCGTTTTTCAAAACCTTTACAAGACCCCTGTAACTGTTCTGGCCATGCCCGGCGGAGATTCCTTTTGATAAGATTGTGCTTTTTGTATTTTTCCCGATATGGATCATCTTAGTCCCTGTATCAGCCTGCTGGTAGTTGTTAGTAACGGCAACGGAATAAAACTCCCCTATTGAATTATCTCCCCGTAAAATACATGAAGGATATTTCCATGTTATTGCAGACCCTGTTTCAACCTGGGTCCAGGAAATCTTTGAGTTTTCCCCCTTGCACAATCCTCTCTTAGTTACGAAATTGAAAACCCCTCCTTTTCCTTCCTTATTGCCTGGATACCAGTTCTGAACCGTGGAATATTTCACTTCGGCATTTTTCTCAGCTACTATCTCAACAATTGCAGCATGAAGCTGATTTTCATCTCTCGAAGGAGCTGTGCAACCCTCGAGGTAGCTGACGTAGCTTTCTTCATCTGCTATCAGAAGGGTTCTTTCAAACTGACCGGTATTTGCCGAATTTATCCTGAAATAAGTTGAGAGCTCCATCGGGCATCTTACACCTTTCGGAATATAACAGAAAGAACCATCGCTGAAAACGGCCGAGTTCAGTGTGGCAAAAAAATTATCGGTATAGGGAACAACTGAGCCCATATATCTTTTAACCAGGTCGGGATATTCTTTTACCGCATCACTGAAAGAGCAGAATATAATTCCCATTTCAGCCAGTGTCTCCTTAAACGTTGTTTTAACCGAAACACTATCAATTACTGCATCAACAGCCACCCCGGCAAGATGTTTCTGTTCGGTGAGCGGGATTCCGAGTTTGTCGAATGTTTTTCTCAATTCGGGGTCAATATCATCAATACTATCAAGGTTTTTTCTCTGTACCGGGGCAGCATAAAAAATAATTTCCTGATAATTAATAGGTTGTATTTTAAGATTTGGCCATGAAGGCATTTTCATTGTCAACCAATGACGATATGCTTTAAGGCGGAATTCAAGGAGCCACTGCGGTTCATTCTTCTTACCGGAAATAATTCTTACAACATCCTCACTAAGTCCTTTAGGTATCCTTTCCATATCAATATCGGAATAGAATCCATATTTGTATTCGCCTGAGGTTACGTCACTTAGAATCTTATCCTGGTCTTTTTCCATCTACGGGTTTATCAACGACATTAATCCATTAATAAGAACAAACCTGAAAACCTTTTGTTATTCTGTTAATTGTATTTAATCTAAATAAACATGCAAAAATATAAAAAATATCACTATTAAACGGATAATATATGAAATTAGAAGGAGATTCTTCGCATCACTTCGTTTCGCTCAGAATGACAGATACTTGTGTTTTTTAGAGGGGGGTGGTTGGAGGCTGTGCCTCCAACCACCCAAAGTCGGCGACGACCTACTCTCCCACAATTGCAGTACCATCGGCGCTGTCGGGCTTAACTTCTCTGTTCGGAATGGGAAGAGGTGGAACCCCGACGCTATAGTCACCTAAAGGCATTCAATACCTTATGACATATCGGAAAAAAGTTAATAAAATTAATCTTCAGAAAGTTTACGGGTAATTAGTACTGCTCGGCTTTGACGTTACCGCCTTTACACCTGCAGCCTATCAACGTCGTAGTCTTCAACGACCCTTAAAGGAGATCTCATCTTGAGATGAGCTTCGTACTTAGATGCTTTCAGTGCT
>JAPLEB010000014.1 GCA_026391555.1 Bacteroidia bacterium
ATTAGTTGAAGATATAGCGGAGACCAACCTGTAACGTCCAGCACTGACTAATATTCAGATAAGAAGAGTAGGTTTCAGTCGGGTAAACACCGCCAACCTTTACCATCGAATATTTTGGAACGTTGGTTACTAAATCACGTCCTTCATACTTTAGTATTGCACCATTGTTGCTGATAGACATGTTTTTATAAACTCCCCATTTTGAATTCAGCAGGTTTCCTGCATTCAGAACGTCAACGCTTAATTGCAGGGTATTTCTTGTGCTTCCGGCATTAATGGAGAAATCCTGAACAAAGCGGAAATCTAACCTGTTCACCCAGGGTGCACGTGCAGCATAAGCTTCAGCGTATTCGCCCTTATGTTTACTCAGATAATTATCCTGTTCAATGAAAGCGAAGAATGCGTCTTCGTCGGCAGTTGTAAGAAAGGTTACTTCGCCCTTTTCTTTAGGGATGTAAATCAGGTCGTTAGTACCTCCATCGCCGTTCATATCGTTGCTATAACGGAAGGTGTTTCCATAAGGAGAGAACGCTGTATAAAACAAGCTGAAGGTTGAAGCCATATGGTCGTCCAGGTAAGGAATGCGGTATGATACAGAAGCGATTACCTTATCGGGAACTACGTATTGCGAACGCTGAACAGTGGCATTATTCGGTCCGTTAACAGTGAGAAGGCCTACCCAGGCTGAGTTGGCATTGCTGCCGGGCATACCCGAAACTTCTTTCATTTCGGTTTTTGTATAGGAAGCCATAATATCGAGGTTCTTTACCGGTTCGGCATTAAGAGTCAGGTTTAAAGTGTAACCATAACCTTTACCCGTATTGGTAAGAACGCAAGCATCCTTTACAGAATTATAAAGATAACTTGCCGGGAAAATGTAACGGTTGTCAGGTCCTGCAAATGTCGTCCAGGTATCATCAGGATCTTTAACAGCGTAATTATCTAACATTACGGCATTAATGTTTTTTGTAAAAATACCTTCAGCTGTTACCGAGAACGGGAAATTCACAGGCATTTTATAATCAACTGCTCCTGAAGATTTCCAAACCTGAGGCATCCTGAAATTGGGATCTACACCTGCAATTGAACTTGGTATGCTACCATCTGCGGGGGTTACCACGGTCTGGAAACCAAGTTTGTCAATCATGGCATTAACATCGGTAATCATATCGCCTGCCAGCGTGGCCAATCTTGTGTCGCTGGTTTTTACGGTACCATTGGAATTGAAAACGGTCTGTACCTTCATCAGCAATTGGTTCATACCGGCGTTCGAAGGCATGTTAGTGAAGAATACTAACGGCAGACGACCGGTGAACATCCCTGTTCCGCCACGTACCATCAGTGATTTGTCGCCCTTAACATCCCATGTAATACCAACGCGGGGTGACAGGTTGACTTTTGCGGCGGGCCATACACCGGTGTTAATATTGCGACCGCCAAAGTCGAGATTTAAAATGGCATTGTTGGTCATAATATCAGGGACAAATGAAAGATTATCGGCACGTAAGCCAATAGTCAGTTTAAGATTTTGAACAGGGTTCCATTCATCCTGAACGTATGCACCAATCTGATTGAATTTTACAGCATTCGAAGGTACGAGTTCTCCGTTGGCACCATAAGTCAAAGCAAAGTCAACCGGTGCAGCTCCAATCAGGAAATCACTCATACTTTTATAACGATAGTAACCTGTTCCGTTACGCATATAATTATTGTCAGCCATTTGGTATTCGTAACTGATACCTGCTGTTAATCTATGGGCATCAAGATAATAGGTATAATTATCGGTAGCAGTAATAATTTTGTTTTTTACACCATTGTTCCACGTAAACAATTCGTATCCTGCAGAAATATAGGGGGCTAATGCATCCACTCCTGTAGCAATATCACCACTCATAATATCAATAAATGGGAATGGTGTGGAAGTCGATCCGCGAACATCTTTAATATCGGAGTATGTCAATAACAATTGATTGGACATATTTTTGGTTAATCGGCTATTTAATTCCAAAGATCCGGAATTAACAATATTATCCATCGAATACATCGAATTGGCATACGACATCGAATATTCTCCAACACGGTCTTTAGTTTGATCACGATAACTACCATCAGTTGAGTTTCCGTTTGGTGAATTCCACCCGGTATTTTTGGTATGATTGTAACGAATGCTTAATTTGTTGTCATCATTAATGTTCCAGTCCAGACGAAGGAGATATTTCAGGTTTGTCAAGTCGGCGGGAAAATCTTTAAACGAACCTGTTTCGTAGCCGTATTTAGTTTTCAGGTAATCGGATACTGTTTGTAAATCGGCTTCAGTTGTACGTGAAATAGTTTGTTTATCGGTAATACCATCGGTCGAAGCACGCCAGTAGATAACCTGTTTCGGACTTTTTTGGTATTCGAGGTTCCCAAAGAAAAACAACTTGTTTTTAATGATTGGGCCGCCCAGAGTAAAACCAGTTATCGAGTTTGATTCTTTAGGACGGACGCCTAAGTCTGCGGTGTCAACCTTATTGCCACGCATATCCTGGTTTGTTTTATAAGTATAAGCCGAACCTTTGAAAGTATTAGTTCCTGATTTGGTAATGGCATTGATTCCACCACCAATAAAGTTGGTTTGCCGAACATCGAAAGGAGCAATAACAACCTGCACTTCTTCGATAGCATCCAATGAAATTGGATTGCCGCCGCCGGGTAAACTGCTGCTCAAACCGAAGTTGTTATTGAAATTAGCACCATCGACAGTGAAATTTGTCGAACGTCCGTCACCGCCGGAAATACTCATCCCGTTGGAATATGGAGAAACTCTTGCTATGTCATTTATGCTGCGGTTCATGGTTGGTAACAGCAACATTTGTGCACCCGAAATGTTGGTGGTAGCACCTGTTTTTGTGGTGCCGAACTTCGAGGGTTTGGCGCCAATAACCACAACTTCGTTAAGTTCAGTACTGGACTCAGTTAGGTCAGTATTAAGTACATAAGTTTCACCCAGTAACAGGCTAATCTCTGTAAAGGTCTTCTTTGAAAAACCTATAAAAGAGACCTCTACTTTATAAGGTCCACTCGGGCGCATACCCTGAATAGCGAACAAACCCTGGTTGTTTACTGTAGCACCATACATTGTCCCTGAAGGTACATGTGTAGCAACGACAGTAGCTCCAGTCAGAGGTCCTCCCTGACCGTCAGAAATCTTACCACTCATTGATGATGTTGTCGATCCTTGTCCGTATATTAATACCGACATGAACAGAAACAACAGCATCATAAAGATGTGCTTCATTTGTTTCATCATAGAATTTAGGATTAAAGGTTAATAAATTTTCGATAAGGTTATTGAAATTATTTGATTATTTCATTACACCGGAATTACATTTTTGTTAAATCCAGCGTATAAATTTACGTCTCTTTAAATGATCCTTATCAATTTAGAAAAGATTAGTTTTTAACAAATTATGAGTGTAATTTGTTCATATCTTTTTGTGAAACTTCCTGCATAATTTTACCTGTCGCACCGGTATTTTTATTAATATACACAACTGCTGCTTTTGCTGATTTTAAGTAAAATGGCTCATCTTCCAGCCATTTATCAAGGATATTTGAAAAATTTCCAAATGAATCGAAAGTCATTGCCCCGTTTTCATTAATTAAATCAACTGCCTCCCTGAACTTTTCATGCCTGGGACCAAACAAAACCGGTATTCCCCAGCAAGCCGGTTCGAGTATATTATGGATCCCTTTACCGAATCCCCCGCCTATAGCAGCTATATAAGCGTACTTGTATGCCGAAGAGAGCATCCCAATATTATCAATAATCAGGACTCTTGCATCAGCAGAGTCTTCATTAAATTCAGAGAATCTGACAACACTCACTTTTAAAAGCTTTACAAGCCTTTCTATATTTGGTTTGTCAATTTCATGGGGAGCGAAAACCCATTTCATTCTGCCGGGAAACTTGTTGATATACTGTGCAATAATCTCCTCATCCTGTTTCCAGCTGCTTCCGGCTAAGAACATTTTCTCATCTCCCCGGAATTGTTCAAGTTGAGGAATATCCTTTGCTGTACCTGCTATCTGAATTACTCTGTCGAACCGGGTATCGCCGGCAAGCGAAATATTTTCCATTCCAATTTCTGAAAGAAGATCGAATGACCGCTGATCCTGTACAAAAATTCTTTCGAACTTCTTCAACATACCCCTGAAAAATGATCCATACCATTTAAAAAAATGCTGTTCGGGTCTGAAAATAGCTGAGATAAGGTATAATGGGATGTTACTCTTATAAAGTAATGATATATAATTGTTCCAGAATTCATATTTAACAAAAATGACAAATTGCGGATTGACAAGGCTTATGAACTTTGCAACATTCTCCGGGGTATCGGCAGGGAGATAGCTAATACAGTCAGCATTGGGATAATTCTTTCTTATCTCGTATCCCGAAGGAGAAAAAAAAGTAAGAACAATCTTTAAGTCCGGCATCTCTTTTTTAATCGCCTCTATTACCGGTCTTCCCTGCTCAAACTCACCAAGTGAGGCACAGTGAATCCATACAGTCCGATCTTCCGGTTTTATGGTATCCTTAATTCTTTCTGCCCATTTTTTTCGTCCTTTGACCCATAATGATGCTTTGAAATTAAATGGAGATATCAGATATGCAAGAGCAGAAAAAATCAATATACCTATATTATACAGAACTTTCATAATGGCAGGTTTCGAATGGCCAAAGATAAGAAAAAAGGGATAAATGCTTTAGAGGCTTTAGACGCGTCAAAAGCCTTTTAACCCGGTATAATATCTATCCCTTTTCAACTTCTGCAACCTTTCTTCCTTTACAGCATTTATGGCATTTATAGCCTCTACAGCTCATTTTTTATGCCTGCTTGTTAGCGATAGAGAAAAATTAACTTCTATTTTTGTATGATAATAACATCAAAGCCATGGTAAGACTTATTGCCCTTATTATCTCAATTATTCTTCAGATTATTGCTGCATCGATTGCATTGGGATTCATGAAACTTACCAAATACAGGCTATCGTGGATATTACTTTCCCTCTCTTTTGCCTTCATGGCTGTGCTTAAGATTATCCAATTTTTTGAATATTTCCGGGGACCACCTACTTATTCCTGGCAGATGATCGATGAATGGATCGGAGTTTTTATTTCAGTTATGATTATTGGCGGTGTTATCCTCATTCGCGAACTGTTCTACTCGCTCAAGCGGGCAGAAACAGACCGGGTACGTTCTGAAAAAAGAGTAATAAATGCCATAATAAACACTGAGGAAAATGAGAGGAAAAGGTTCGCAAAAGATCTGCACGACGGACTGGGACCTATCTTATCAGCTGTAAAAATGTCGCTTTCAGCACTTATTGAAAGAATCAAAGATCCTACAGGAACGGTGATCCTTAATAATACCAACCATCTCGTAAATGAAGCTATCAACACTATTAAAGACATTTCAAATAATCTGAGTCCGCACGTCCTGTCGAATTTTGGTCTGGCCAGCGCTATTGGTGCATTTACCACTAAAATAAATCAGACCAAAGCAGTTGAAATTGATTTTAAATCAAATATGGAAAATCAACGACTTGAAAATGACAAGGAAGTGGTTATATATCGAGCTGTTTGTGAGCTTATTAATAATTCAATCCTCCACTCAGGAGCTTCAAGGATTGAGATAGAATTAAACAAAAACGAAAAATTTGTTACCTTGCAGTTTTATGATAACGGACGTGGTTTCGATACATCCACTCTCAGTAAGGAAGACACAAAAGGCATGGGATTATCAAATATTGAGACGCGTGTAAAAACCGTTGAAGGGGTTTTCATCCTGGAAAGCACCCCTGGTAAAGGAACCAGCGCTCTTATTAAAATGATTGATTGACTCTTATTAAAACCGTATGATTTAAGATGGAAAAAATTCGCATAATTATTGCAGACGATCACCAGCTCTTTCGTAACGGATTAAAAATACTTCTCAATGCTTTCCCCGAATTTGAGGTGATCGGTGAAGCATCAAACGGGGAAGAATTTCTGAAAATTCTGAAAAATACCCGGGCAGATATTGCCCTTATGGATATCAACATGCCGGAGATGGACGGCATTGAAGCAACAAGGAAAGGTCTTAAACTTTGTCCGGAAATTGACATTATTGCTCTTTCAATGTACGGAGAGGAGGAGTACTATTATAAAATGGTGGATGCAGGTGCTAAGGGGTTCCTTCTTAAAGATTCTGATATTTCTGAAGTTAAGGAAGCTATCCTTACTGTAAGAAAAGGCGGTAATTATTTCTCACAGGAGTTACTTTATCATGTTATTCAGAAGATCAAACATCGGGAACATGAAAGCAAATCGGCCAACCTGTCAAAGAGAGAAACAGAGATTCTGTTTAAAATATGTGAAGGCCTTTCTAATCAGGAAATAGCTGATACTTTGTTTATCAGTAAGAGAACTGTTGATAAGCACAGGGCAAATCTCCTTGGTAAAACAAACTCCAAAAACACAGCAAGCCTTATTCTCTTTGCCATAAGAAACAAGCTTATTGAAATATAATGGCCGAATCACATAACCTGGGTCAAAAAGGAGAAGATATCGCCACCGATCATCTGAAAAAAGCCGGCTTTAAAATACTTTCCCGTAACTGGAAATGGGGAAAACATGAAATTGATATCATCGCTGAGAATAAAGATCTGATCGTTTTTGTTGAAGTAAAGACCCGGTCTGATGATTATCAGATGCATCCTGTCACCGCTGTAACCACGGAAAAACAGAAATCAATTATTTTTGCTGCTGATGGCTACCTGCAAAAATTTAATATAAATAAGGAGAGCCGGTTTGATGTTATAACTCTAATAAAAACAGGGGAAGAATTCCAGATCGATCATATTGAAGGCGCCTTTTACCCCACGCTGAGATAATACATTGAAATGAATATTGAAACATTAAGAGAATATTGTATTTCAAAGAAAGATGCAACTGAAAGTTTTCCTTTCGGTGACGATACGCTTGTTTTTAAGACAGGTGGAAAAATCTTTGCTCTTGTAAACCTCGATGGAGATCTGAGCATTAACCTTAAATGTGATCCTGTACTTGCTATCGACCTCAGGGAAAGACATTCTTCAGTGACTCCGGGTTACCACATGAATAAGAAACACTGGAATACTGTTTTACTTGATGGATCTGTCCCCGATAAGGATGTCATATCCTGGATCGATCATTCATATTACCTTATTACCGGCAGGAAATAAAATGGATACAATAACCATACTATACGGCTAACAGGTTGCAGCCCCGGATATCGCTATTATCGAACCTGCCAAGCACCTCAAATCCACCATCATCATGAAGCTTTCCGAGGTCCCCGGTAGCAATAAATGAACATGAGTTGATATTTGCCAGATCGATAATGTTAATCCCCCCGGTTCTGCCTGTTTCGGTATAAAGAGAGAGAGGATCCAGGGGATCCCTGATCACCACTTTCATCCATGGCGGACAATAAAATATTCCATTCCCCTTCGAATATGCCTGACTCATCAACTCAGTCATCCCATACTCTGAATGTATTGAAGGTACATTGAATTTCTCTTTCAGAATAGCATGAAGTTCTGAACGTGTTAACTCTTTTCTCCGCCCTTTCATGCCTCCGGTCTCCATCACAATAACTCCTGAGAGATCGGGTGACAGTTTTTCAGCCAGGTCAAGAAGGGCAAAACTGACTCCTAATAACAAAGTTTTCTGTTTTTCTTGTTTTGCATTCTTAATCGTGCGCATCATATCTTCAATGTCCCCTTTGTAAAATCCGCTAAGTGGATACGAGCTTCTTTTAATAAGTCTATCCGCCATATAAACAAGCGAAGAACCTTCTCTTTCAGTATATGATGGAAGCAAAGCAGCAATTAAATATTCCCCGGGGTCTCCGTAAAAAAGCAGGAAAGTTTTTAAAAAACTCTCTTCATATAAACTTAAATCATTCACGAAATGTTTCCCCGGAGCAACTCCGGTAGTGCCACTGCTTTCAAAGATCATTTCAACAGGAAGGTTCCCGGTAATTATTTTTTTATTTCTGAAAAATTCCACCGGGAGGAATGGTATATCGTCAGTAGTTTTAACTGCATCACGGGTTTTCCTGAGACTGGTTATAAACTCTTGATATACAGAGTTATTATCATACTGATAATTAAATACTTCCAGGGCTGCTTTACATAAATCAGCCTGGTCTTTTATCTTGAATATTCTATCCCGTAAATCTGTTCTCATTTGCCCGGGAAAGTTAATGACCCATCCGGCTGATAGAGCCATTCGAAAGTGCATTCGGCATAGTCTCTGTGAATGCTGTCCTTAGAAACAGTGGTTACGATCCTGGTTTCGGAAATTGTACTTATAATCCTCAGCTTGGTATAATATTCAGCTCCTGACCTGTATAACCATACCTGGTTAGCTTTTATTGAGTCGGCCCAAACAACCCATTGAGGAACCGTTAGTGAAGTCAGATTCTTAAATGCCTGTTCTGCCGATGCAGCATCAGCAAATTCACCAACTTTATAAAAAGAATTCAGATAATTATTTGTCTGAAGAATTAAATTTAAAAGTGTTCCGTCATTACCTATTGTGATATCAAATTTCAGGTCGGAAAGAATGGATATTTTTTTAGCTTGTGAAAAAGAGAACCCAAAAGCATAATAAGGACCTGTGCCATACAGATTGTTATCAATTGTATCAGTGCCTGATGTACGGGGAGTATTGTCTTTCCGGCAACCGGAAAGTATTGGCAGGAACATTAATAAAATAATAAATGACCTTTTCATAATTAAATGCAAAGATAACAGATTTAGCCTGCATTATTCATGCAGAAGATAAAAGACAAAAGTAAAAAGATAAAAGTCAGGCATTTACAAACCATTTTCAATATTTATTTTTAAAATTGATTTTTATGCTTGTTTTTCATAATGTCTTGTGACTTTTGTCTTGTGACTTTTGTCTTTTATCTTGGTTCTATACTTTTGCCTTTTTTGAAGTTTGTGAACGGCGAAGCCCTCAACGAAGTTAATTAAACAGGTTAAATGATCTCATGAATAAGACATATATCGATGCCGGATAATGAAATCCATCAACAACGAGGATCATGGAGAAATTTCACAAAAATTCTCAGTATTAATCCATGAATTCAGGTGTAAAAAACAGGCTGATTTTTAAATAATATGAAACAAATACAATGCAGCAATAATAATTATGGTAATTGTTGAGACACCCATTGGAAACCAGACCGGTGCAATCCATGGTTTTGGAATGAGAAACAGAACATCAATTGTTGTAAGCTTTGGCGGCCATTTTATTAGAATGTAGAGTGATAAATAGTAGAACAGGTCCCAGAAAGCAAAGGTCCAGAGGAATATAACTCCCTTTTCGATCCACGTAACACCAACAAGATAAGCAATTACAAGGAGCATTATTATTGTTGCTGCCTCCCTGGTCATTTCAATATGCAGAAATCTTTTAGGGAATTTATCAACAGACTCATTGTTTGACTCTGAATCGAGAATTCCGAGTACATTTCTCAAATAGACAACAACCACACCTTCAAAGTGTGCCATTGCAATTCCGAAAAGAGCAAGCAGAAATAATTTTGTTAACATATAATTCTTTCAAAAAAACATTTTGATAGCCAGGTAACCAAAGTATAATCCAATCAGGCAGAGCACGATACCAAGGCTTTTGATGAAGACAGATATAACCTTAATATTGATGCGCTGCCGGAACCGGACAATCAGGAATGCAACGAGATAGAACCAGATTATACACCCGACAGAAAGAAAAAATGCATAGCAGATACTGATTATCAAATGAAAATATGCCGGGTATTTGGTATGGTCCTTCAGCTGATCTTTATTTTTGCCTGGTTGAATATTATCGAATTTGTTAATTGATAAAACTTGTGAGTTTTCTATTTTTCTACCTTCAAGACTACTAATTTCATTCACATTCTTGTCAATTTTAACTGCCAGTCCTCCTGTATGCAAGCCCATGGATGCTACTAAAGAAATCACGAAAAAGGATGAGGTGAGCACTGCGAAAAACAAAGTAGGATTAAGGAAGTTAATCATAAATCCGGTATAAAAGGCTCCTCTTTCCCTTTTTTTAATCTTTTCAGTGAGATGGCTTTTACCTTCAAGATTTTCAATATCAATTTTTGTACTTATTATCTTGTATCCCAGGTAGAAAAAAAATATTGAACCAGCTGAAAAAATGTAAGGTACGGCCGGTTTGTATAAAGAATAAAGTTTTGTCAAACCGAATACTGCAATGAACACATAAGTAAAATCGGCAATAGAAGC
>JAPLEB010000089.1 GCA_026391555.1 Bacteroidia bacterium
AGATGATTTTATTGAATATTGTAAATTTTTGTCATGTACTTAGTCAACAAAATTAATTTTTTAATAGCTAATCATAATGCAAAGTTCTAACCAAGTCTCAATGTATCGTCTGCTTTATCAGTCTTTTTCTTCGGAGTTCAAAATCAGTACAATATCTATTATAATTAGCTGATAATCAACATAAATAGTTGTCCCGTCAGGTCTCGAACCTGAACTCTTCTGATCCAGAATCAGACGTGTTGCCAATTACACCACGGGACACTTTTGAGGTTGCAAATATAAAAAAAATTATTTATTAACCTTCGCCCACGTATCCTTTAGCTGCACAGTCCGGTTGAAAACAGGTTTTGATGAAGTCGAATCATAATCGACACAGAAATAACCCAGTCGTTGGAACTGAAACTTTTCAAGTGGCCTGGCAGATCGGAGTGATGGTTCAACCTTGCATCCTTTCAGTATTTTTAATGAATCTGGATTAAGGAATTTCCGGTAATCATCATCTTTTTGTCCGGCAGGATCTTCATGAATGAACAACCTGTCGTACAGCCTTACTTCGGCATCAACAGCATGCTGTGCCGATACCCAGTGAAGTGTCCCTTTAACCTTTTTATCAGACGCGTTTCCGCCACTCCTTGTATTTTGGTCGTATGTGCAATAAACCTCTTCAATCGCACCGGTTTTTTCATTTTTCTTAAAACCCTCACATTTAATAATATATGCACCTTTTAAGCGGACTTCCATTCCGGGAGCAAGACGGAAAAATTTATTGGGAGGGGTCTCCATAAAATCATCCTGTTCAATGTAAACTTCACGACTAAAAGGAACCACCCGTTTTCCCATGCTTTCATCTTCAGGATTATTGATTAGTTCAACATTCTCAACTTGCCCTTCAGGGTAATTTTTAATAATGACCTTTAGTGGATTGAGCACGCCAAATACTCTTGGCGTTTTCATATTAAGATCTTCCCTTACTGCATGTTCAAGCAGAGAAACATCATTGATAGCTTCGACTTTTGTGTAACCGATCAGATCAACAAATCTTTTAATCGATTCAGGTGTGTAGCCTCTCCTTCGCAGACCACAGAGAGTAGGCATTCTCGGGTCGTCCCATCCTCGTACTTTCTCTTCCTGAACCAGCTCAAGCAACTTCCTCTTACTCATGATTGTATAAGTAAGGTTCAGTCTGTTGAACTCTATCTGACGCGGTCTGTAATCATCTGATTTCAACTGATCAATAAACCAGTCGTAGAGAGGACGGTGTACTTCAAATTCGAGAGTGCAGAGGGAATGTGTTATTCCTTCAAAATAATCGCTCTGACCATGGGCAAAATCGTACATTGGATAGACCATCCATGTACTGCCTGTACGGTGATGAGGTGATTTAATGATCCTGTAAATGATAGGATCGCGCATATGCATATTGGGAGAATTCATATCGACTTTTGCCCTGAGCACACGGCTTCCTTCATCGAACTCCCCTTTATTCATTCTATTGAAAAGATCAAGGTTTTCGTTAACCTGGCGGTTTCGGTAAGGACTATCTGTCCCGGGCTGGGAAGGAGTTCCTTTCTGAGACGAAATAAGGTCGGCAGGCTGATCGTCTACGTAAGCAAGGCCTCTTTTTATGAGATCAGCAGCGAAATTGTACAACTTACCAAAATAGTCGGAAGCATAGAATTCCCTTTCTTCCCAGTCGAATCCAAGCCAGTGAATATCTTCTTTAATTGAGTCGATATATTCAACCTCCTCCTTTACGGGGTTGGTATCGTCAAAACGAAGATTACATTTTCCACCATATTTTTTTGCCATGCCAAAATCAAGGCAGATAGCTTTTGCATGACCGATATGCAGATAACCGTTGGGTTCTGGGGGAAATCTGGTATGAATCTTCCCTCTGTTTTTACCGTCTTTCAGATCCTTTCCAATAAAGGATTCGATGAAGCTCTGTGATTCACTCCTGGTCACCGGTTCGTTGTTTTCTTTCATCAGTATTTTTTATATTATATGAAAAATCAGCTGCAAAAATACAAGGTTTTGGCCGATCTTTAATTAACGGCGTAAAAAATCAGATTTATTATGTAAAAATATATCTTTGATACCTTATTAAAACCTAATATGGGCACCATTCGTATTGAAGACATGGAGTTTTATTCGTTTCATGGTCATTTTAAGGAAGAGCGGATCGTCGGGAACAAGTTTCTTGTAGATGTTAATATTGAGACAGATATGACAATGGCTGCGGAAAGCGATAATCTTAAAGATGCAGTTAATTACCAGAGGGTATATGAGATAATCAAGCAGCAAATGGATCATAAATCTCACCTTCTCGAGAATATTGCCGGACGGATTCTTGATGCTATATATGCTGAGATGGATGGTATAAAGAAAGCAACTGTTAAGGTTTCGAAGATGAATCCGCCCATGGGGGGAAAAATAGGATCGGTGAGTGTAGTATTGAGCAGGTGACTTGTTTTTAAATTTTTTTATTACTTTTGCACTTCAAACAAATGTTACACCTTCGCTAAAGCTTTGGTGCACACGGTCGGTTAACCGAGTGGTTAGGTAGCGGTCTGCAAAACCGTTTACGGCGGTTCGAATCCGCCACCGACCTCAACAAATCCCTGAAGCACAAAGTGTTAGGGTTTTTTGTTATTGGGCAATTTTTTAACGGTCGAATCCCTATTTTAAACCAAACCGGTAGCTGAACTTAATAAGAAAGACATTATGAGGTTTATTTTCGCCCTTATCAAATAGATCGCCCAGGTTGTTGAAAAGATCAAGGTCGCCCGAATCATTTGAGCCACTTCTTGTCTGGCTCCAGACCAGGTAAACTGATGACCCGGGGTTATATTCCCACCTCACAACCAGGTTAGAGAGAAATTCCTGAACATTAAAATCCCGCTTCCCAAAACTATAATCAGTCGTTCCATCAATATTTTCATCAATAATATAATTGTCGCCATCCAGGCTGATCTGTCCGGGGGTATATGTATGGAATCGATCACTGTACTTATTTGCCATCGGCTCGAGAATGAATTTATGATCATAGTACTTACCGGTAGCGACAAACGGTTGTCCCCAGTACTGAAAAGTAAGATTTGTACTCAGGTTCAGGTTAACCCTGAATGAGGTGCTTATGGTTTTTCTGTCAATACTGGCAAATATGTATTTATCTTCATTATCAACACTCTTTCTTGTAACATATTGAAGGTTATTGAATGAATTACTGAAACCCGGACTAACAGTAAATACCAGGTAATCGGTTGGTTTATAAGTTAATCCAATGGAGTAGTATAGATCCCTTGAATCACTTTCATTTCCTGTCGATCCGTTAAAAGAAACATCAAAGATCAGTTTTTTACGATTATCTGTAGCGAAGCCGATCTGTGCATTAATGATTCCGGGTGTTTTCATCATTGGTCCTCCTCTAAGCATTCCTGTTGAAAGAGAAGATCCGCTTAAGTTACCTCCGGTATATGCATTCCAGTAGTTTTTCAGTCCCATGTTTGCATTCCATTCGAAACCATTTGTGATCAAGTCCCCACCAAAGTTATAGCCTCCATATAAATCTGCACAAATGTAATACGTTCTATAGATACCTTTTGGTTCCCATTGTCTGTATTGGCCCCAAAGGACTGATAAAATCTGATCTGCTTCACGAATATAGCCTAAGTCGTTGGTTTCAAAGCCGGGGGTTTTCCACAGAGCAGCACTCATAAAATTCCAGTGGCCGTTAAGTTTCATTATCTGCATCCTCCCGCCAGAACCGGTAAGTGATGTACGGTTTGTATCAAGTGTAGTGTAATCGTTATCGGGTCGCTGGTAGTATCGTGCAGAAGAGGTTTGGGTATTTAGCAAAGCTGTTTTTGACCCTTCTACCAGACTTAAAGCCGCATTAAGGTTAAACATCCAGCTTTTCTCCTTGAAGTATTGCGTAAAATCAGCACCTCCTGTATATGCAGATTTATGCATAAAGTCGCTGAGATTAGCATCAAGATCTCTGTTGGTGCTGGTAAATATTCCACCGATTATTGTATTGCCATCCTTAATATCTTTCTGTACCCGTCCTATAAAGTAGTTTGTCAGGGGTTCAACAGTCTCGTATATTCTTCCCCCAACAGTATCAATTTCGGCCTTTTCTTCTGCTGTTACAGCCTCAACGAAACCCAGTGAAAGTCCGTCTTTGGTCTTTCCGGTAAGCTTGGCTGCACCAAGGATAGTTGTGTTGGTAGGAACATCAGCACTCCAGCCTTCTTTCAGGTCAGGATATCCATGCGGCACACGACCTATCCTTCTTGAATAGAATAGATTATCATTTCCTATGCCACCATCACCAATACCCAGGCCAAAATTCGTTATATTGTTGCCTTCAATGAAAAAGGGTCGCTTTTCGCTGAAGAAAGTTTCATAAGCCGAAAGATTAACTTCCGAAGGATCTGCTTCAACCTGTCCGAAGTCGGGATTAATTGTCAGGTCCATGGTCATATTATTTGTGATCCCTATCTTGGCGTCAATGCCTCCATTTAATTTAGACAACTTCCCCTTTGCCATGAATGGATTTTCAGGCTCTGCTTTAAAGGTTTCAGCCTTGGTAACTGTATATGGGGTTATGTCAAAGATCTTTCTGGGTTTTATCTGCTCAAGACCTGATAATTCTCCAAACAAATGGATAAGTCCGGGAGCATCATTGGGTATATGCTGCCAGAAAGATGTTTCGTTCTTTCTGTACAAAACTCTTGCCATATCGAGCCCCCATACTTCACCTGAGTTTTTTTCAAACCTCACCTGGCTGAACGGAATTTTCATCTCGGCTACCCATCCTTCGCTGTTAATAGAGGTTTTAACCCACCAGTTAGGATCCCATGATTCATCTTCGTTTTGTCCATCATTCGTGAACATCAAGTCGTACTTTACACCTGCAGAACTTACACCAAACAGGAAACCTGTTCGCAGATCATGAAAGCTATCGACAATGATGCCAGCCAGATCACCATCAGCCTGATCACGTCTTGTTAACCGGTTAACAATACTGTCGGGACTTGTATCGAATGCTTTTATTCCAACATAGAGGTTATCTTCATCAAATAGAATATTAAACTCGGTTCTTTGTGATGCCGGTCTGCCATTATATGGCTCATTTTGAGTAAAATCATCAACCCAACTACCAGATTGCCATGCCTCATCATCGAGAATACCATTAATAACAGGAGCCGGGGATATACGGGTTGCCTTGTATTGTTTTTTCTCTAATGTTTGTCCAAAAATTGATGGCAGGAGCAGGATAATTATCAGGACGGTGATAAAAAATCTTTTCATTCAGGGTTCAATTTTATAAGGTTTCAGGATAAGGACGAAACAGAATGAAATTTGATGCAAAAATCAGTTATTTTTACTATTTATAAATCAATGTCGTTTAGTTAAGGATTTTGTTATAATCGCTTGTAGTTCATCGAATAAGGTCGCTTTTGCTTAATTTCTCTTGGCACTTTTCTTCCAGGCCTGATGATTTCACGGGTTTTTTCCACGATATCATCGAAGGCTT
>JAPLEB010000116.1 GCA_026391555.1 Bacteroidia bacterium
TTTTGATTGAACTGGAAAAGCCTATAGGGTGGAAGATTTTTACGCTTGAGATTTTTCTTGAAAAAACCTTTGGAAGAAAAATTGATCTGGTTACAAAAGGTGCCTTAAAAGAACAGATTAAGGATCAGATTCTAAGGCAGGTAAGATACATTTAAGTGGAAAAAGGTATTAGAACAGACAGACTCTACCTGGAAGATATTCAGACAAGCATGAAAAGAATTGCTGAGTATGTTAAGGGGTATGATTTCACAGGATTCCAAAAAGATTATAAAACAGTTGATGCGGTAATCCGGAATTTTGAAATTATCGGAGAGGCTTCCAGAAAATTATCAGATGAGATCAAAATTCAGAATCCCGGTATTCCGTGGAATGAGATGTATTATTTAAGAAACAGGGTTGCACATGAATATTTTGGGATTGATTATAAGATAATCTGGGATATAGCTAAAAATTATTTGCCTGATAATAAAGCTTTAGTGGATCAAATAATTGAACAATTTGGTTTATGAGTTTTGTAGAATGTATTAAGTTTTCAAAAGCTGCGAAAAATAATGAGACAAAAGATGAAAACATGCTTATATCTGACAACCATTCGGAATTATAATCATGTTTTATAATTTTAAAAACAAGTAGGTGCAAGCCGAAATTACATCTCGAGTAATTAAGCATTCATAAATTTTTGCCTCGCTACATATTTTTTCTTACTTTTATTTTTTATTATTAAAAATTATTTGAAAACGTAATTATGGCTTTTGAATCAATTACAGATGACAAGTTAGCAGAATTGCTCAAACTACCTAAACGGGTTTCAAATCCAAATATTCGGGCAAAGATGAAGGATGGCCATGAACAATTAAATTACAATGTAAATTGTATTGGCAATGATAAGTATAGGTTTGAATTATATGCAAGACAAAATAAACGTGAAGGGATGGAAGATGATTTTTCATGTGGTTTGAATTGGGTAGCTCCTAATGGAGAGTCACTTGTACTTTGTCGTTATAATGGGCCTAACCATGATCACCCAAACCATCTTGAAAATGAAAAATTGGGTTATAATTGCCACATTCATAAAACAACTGAAAAATATATTAAAGCTAATCGAAAACCAGAGGGATTTGCAGAAAAAACTGAAAAATATTATACACTTAAAGGAGCATTAAATTGTTTAGTAAATGATTGTAATATTTCAGGCATTTCTACTGAACAAGATTTGCCAAAACTATTTTAAAAATGAATTTAGATATTAAAAAGATACAAGACAATCTTTGTCAATTACTTTGTGCTGAGATTCATCTTAAGGAAAGAAATAAAAATCTTATTGTTGTCGAAACTCCTTTCTTTTTCCCAGACGGAGATCCATACCAGATTTATTTAAAAGAGATGCCAAATGGAATTATACGTCTCTCTGATATGGGACATACATTTATGCACCTTAGCTACGAAAATGAAGTCGATAAATTCAGAGAAGGAACAAGGGGTAAAATTTTCAATCAAATAATATCAGAATCTTCAATAAACGAAGATAATGGGGAATTCTATGTAGAAACAGGCATTGATAATTTAGTCTTAAACCTTTTTCATCTAGGACAGGCACTAACAAAAATTAATGATTTAACTTTTTTAAACAGAGCACGTGCTGAATCGACATTTTATGAGGATTTACAGGAAAGTCTTTATAAAATTATTCCTGAACAGAAAATAAAGAAAGATTACATTTATGAGTCAATGGAGTACTCAAGCGATTATCCAATTGATTTTTTTATACAAGGTAAATATAATCCTCTTTATGTTTTCGGTGTCCCGAACAAAGATAAAGCACGATTGACCACTATTGTACTTGAAAGATTATTAAGAGCTGAAGCTATCTTTGATTCGTTATTGATTTTTGCAGATCAGACCATTATTCCAAGACACGATTTAGCAAGGTTATCAAATACAGGAGGGGAAATGATTGCTTCTCTTGACGCAGTCGATGACTTTAGTCGCAAACTCTTACGAAAAGTAGATTTGAATTAAATAATAAAGGCCAGCACCTAATAAAGAGGACTTCATGTGGCATAGCCTGTCCCGCTTTGGCGGGATAGTGCCAGGCATGAAGTCTCACGTTGCTCTAAATCCGTTCACCTGACGTATTTATAGGCACTTACCACCCTTATTCGGGTTCCATTTGAAGCCTTGTTCTTTTACATTTTCATTTGTTTTTCGTTATTGAAGCTCTTCGCAGCAAGCAACGGAGAACCAAGTTTACGAGCTCGGCGAAGCCAAAGCGTTCGCGGGGATTCAATTTAGGAAAAACTGAGTATCTTTATTAAGTGCTAAAATATATTCGCTGCTGTTATGAAGAAAAAAATTATTCTTAAACGGATACTTCATCGGGAAAAGAAGAGGTTGGCTATAGTTTTCGACTATGATGAAAATTTGGCCAGACTTGATGAGCAGCATCTTAAGCAGATTCTGACTGTTTTCAGGGAGAAGGCTGATATTGATATTTCGGCTATTTCGACAGGTGAAAAGGGAAAATTGAATACTCCTTCAGTTATGATCCAAAACGATATGGACCCCGTTTCTCTGCCGGCAAAACCGGAGATTGAAGAAAAGACTTTTAAAAAAGAAGTTGCTCAGGCAGTAAAAAAGGAGAAGAATTATTCCGGATTTGCACCGGTACTATTCACAATAAGCGAAACTGATGGGAGGCTGGTAATTAAGTTTACCGGGAGATACGATGGGGATTGGATTAAGGAATTAAAGACTTTTGGTAAGCCGTGGTTTGATAATGTAACCCATGAATGGCATCTGAGGTGGACTCAA
>JAPLEB010000118.1 GCA_026391555.1 Bacteroidia bacterium
CATTGAAAAAACTGACAAAAAAACTAATTGTTTCATGAGTAAAGTTTTTTTCATATTATATAGATTTGGTTAAATTAATTAACTGGATTAAAATGCAGTATAAAGGTAAATGATCTGCTCAAACAAGCCTCGCAACTGAAACATGCCGTTAGTAACAACATAACAGGGTATATGATACGCCAGAGCAAAGGATGCTGGAAATTTAGCCGATAACAAACGGGATTGGATCAGGACTTTTTAGCGGAGTAATCAGAGGGTGTAACGCCAAACTGGATTTTAAAGGCCTCCCTGAAATAATCAGGGTCTTCAAAACCTGTCATGTTCCTCACCTCTTTTACAGAAAGTTTATTCTGGCTTAAAAGATGAGCCGCCCGTTTTAGTTTCACACCGCGTATGAATTCAACTGCCGTCATATTGGTCAGGGCTTTAATTTTCCTGTAAAAGTGTACCCTGCTTAACCCGAGATGTTTGCTGAGTTTATTAACATTGACTGATGAATCGGAGATATTTTCGGTAATAAAATCGACGGCTTTTTTTAACAGTTTCTCATCAAATGAAGTTAAGGTAATAGTGCCGGGATCGCAAAGGGCTTCAAGCTGAAAATGGCTTTTTAATAAATCGCGCTGTTTAATGAGGTTTTTCACCCGTATTAATAAATACTTCGCGCTAAATGGTTTGGTAATGTATTCATCGGCGCCTGTTTCCAGCCCTTCATATTTAAAAGTAATGGCTGTTCTTGCTGTTAAAAGGATTACCGGTATGTGGCTTGTTCGTAAATCGGTTTTAATCCTGTGGCAAAATTCAATACCATCCATTACCGGCATCATTATGTCACTGATTATCAGGTCGGGGATCGTTTTGAAAGCCTTCTCCAGTCCTATTTCTCCATTCCCGGCTTCTTCAACAAAATAATTTGAGACAAACAGACTTTTAATAAAATTTCTGACTCCGTTATTGTCTTCAACAATTAACAGATGTGGTTTTTCATCCGGGTTCTCAGATCTTTCAATAATCGGTTCAATATCAAATTCGTCGTAAGCAAACTCACGGTCCTGAAATTCCCATGTATATAAACTCGGGTCCTCGCTGTTTTTAAAATCCTCTATAATTTCGCTGGTCCCAAAGTGATTTTTTCCCATTGGGAGCCAAACCGTAAATTTTGTTTCTCCTTCCCTGCTTTTGCCTGCCACCCTGCTTTCAACTATAATTATCCCATGGTGCAATTCCACCAAACGTTTAGTCAATTCAAGCCCTACCCCAGAACTAAAAGTTTGATTGCCTGCTTCCTGCTTTAGTGAATAAAACCGGTTAAAAATAGCATCAAGATTTTCAGCCGGGATACCCTTACCGTTATCTTCAACAGTTATTTGCGCATAAGAATCCGATAACAATTCATTTTTCGACTTATATCCAATGGCTTCGGCATCAACAACTGATAGCGAAAGCATCACTTTCCCGCCTTTAGGTGTATTTTTGAGGGCATTTGAAAGCAGATTAAACAAAACTATCTCCATTTTATCTCGTTCGTACCAAAGCTGCAAAGTATCGTATTCACTTACGAACTCTAATGCAATTTCATTTGACTTGGCCATTTCCTTAAACCCAAGGCTTGTTTCTCTTAAAAACCGTGAAATGTTGCCTTCAGCTACCTGAATTGATGCATGTCCGGTTTCAAGTTTCCTCAGGTCGAGTATCTGGTTAATGAGCTGCATCATTCTTAATCCGTTCCTCTGGATAGTTAAAAACTGGTTCCTGACCCTGTTTGTAAATCCAGGCTGCATAATAATCTTCTCAAGTGGAGTTAAAATCAGAGTAAGAGGGGTCCGTAGTTCGTGTGACACATCTGTAAAAAAATTCATTTTAAACTGGTGGAGCTCCATTTCCTTTTCCCGTTGAAAATGTTCCATTGCAAGTTCATTCTTTAGCTTTGCCCACCTTTGAGAATACCTGAAAAAAGCAGCCAGGAGTACAGCTAATAAAAGTGCATAAATAGAAAAAGCCCATCCTGTTTTCCACCATGGAGGTAAAATAGTTATTTGAAGACTTTTGTATTCATTTCCCCAGCTCTCAGGATTTGTGGTTGCTTTTACCATGAGCTCATAACTTCCGGCAGGGAAATAGGTGAAATTTATAAACCTCTGAGTTCCGAGATCAATCCAATCCTGATCAAGTCCTTTAACCATATATCTGAAGCAGGTGTTCTCAGGAGAAATGAAATTAAGACCTGAGAATGAAATTGTAAAGTCGCGCTGGTTATAGTTAAGCACAAGATGTGATGTTTCATTCAGGGGCTGCATTATCGGTGAATTCAGATCCCCCGGTTTACTTATTTTGAATTTTATACTAAGCTCAGAAAAGATCACCTGAGGGTAAAAAACAGTATCAGTAATTTGTCCGGGCAAGAACTGATTATAACCGTTTACACCTCCGAAAAACAGCCTGCCTGCTTTACTCTTTAGTGCACTTCGCGGATAAAACTGATATCCCTGCAAACCGTCGTTGATAGTATACGTTTTTGATTTCAGGTACTTCCCGGTTTTATCTTCCACAAGAGAAACCTTAGACAGACCTTTGTTTGTTGTAATCCACAACTGTCCATTTTCGCCTTCTAACAAAGCATTTACGGTATTATCTTTCAGCCCGTTGTTTGTATTGAACCAGTAAATACTGTCCCCCTTGTTCAAAAATAAACCGTATCCCTGGGTTCCGATCCAGATATTTCCGAATGAATCATCTGTGATAAAATTTACATAAATGATCGTTTTTTTAAATTTCCCCGGGACGGGTGAGACATCAATCTTCTTCATTGAATTTTTGTCTATACAGCTTATGCCATCCTGCGATCCAATCCAAACCTGGTCTGATTTATCCGTATAGATGGTATTGATATTTTTCCTCCCCATTCCCGGTACATTGAAAAAATTGCCGGTAACCTGATCCAGAATCTGCAGTCCACCGCCATTTGTTCCAAGCCATATCCTCCTGTCATTTTCAATATATATTGCATGTACCTGGTTGTTGCTTAACGTATTCGTAAGACCTTTTTCGTTGTAATAATTGGTAAATTGCTGTGTTTTAATGTTCAGACAACTCAGCCCGCTGAAAGTACCTATCCACAGGTTACCACGGCCATCTTTGGCAAGCGATTTGATGTTGTTATCGACAATACCGTTGCCATTTGAATGCAAATAGTGGAGGTATTTGTCCTCTCTCTGGTCGTAATAATGCAATCCGCCGCCTTCGGTCCCAATCCAGAGGTTGCCATTGCTTTCTTCCAGAAAAACTGAAACAACTTTGATTTTATAAGTACTTTTTGGATCAACAAAATTCGAGTTAAGTGAGAACAAAATTTTTTGAGGATGATAATAATTTACGCCCCCGGCATAAGTTGCAATCCATATTCCGCCCTGGTTATCTTTGATAATATCGCGGACTGAATTATTGCTGATTCCTTCGGGATTTTCATCGGAATAAGTTATATTTACCAGTTCAGATGTATTTTTATCAAAAATGCTTAATCCTTCCATAGTCCCTAACCAAAGAGTCTTTTCATCTTTTTCGATAATTTTCCGGATAGTGTTCGAACTTAACCGGCTGTTTTTGGTTGTCAAATGGTGAGCTACAGTATCAGCGCCGGGAGACATGCTAAAACTATAGAGCCCGAAACCCTCAGTACCAACCCAGATATCTCCATTTTGGCATTCATAAATATTCCTGATTTCAAAGCGCTTAGAATTTTGCTCTGCCTCCTTTTCAAGATAATACCTGACAAATCCATTATCCGATTTCCGGTATAACCCGTTTCTTGTCCCAATCCACATATTCTCCCTGCTGTCTTTGAAAATAGTGATTATGGTATTGGAATTGTCAGATACTTCACTATTAACAAATAATCGCCTGAAACTATTATTTTTATTGGAATAAATGTTGATCCCTGAGGTTGTGCCAATCCATATATTTTTATCAGAATCTTCACCGATTGACCAGATATAGTTATCTGAAATACCGGTTGAATCCTCCCTTGCAAAAAAACGCGTAAAACTCTGCCTGGCAGGGTCGAACTTATTCAGACCATTGGCGGTCCCAATCCACAGTTCATTATTGTCGTTTTCGAAAATACAATTAACCTGATTATTTGAAATACTTAATGAATCATCAAATTCATGTTTATATATAGTGTAATAAACTCCATCAAATTTATTGAGGCCATCCCTGGTACCAATCCATATAAATCCAACATGATCCTGTATGAGGCACAATGCTGAATTGTGCGACAACCCGGTTTCCATGTTTACTTTAATAAATCGGATTTCTTTCTGAAACGATGTTAACAGAACATACAGCGATGCTAAAAGAATAATTCGGTATTTATCCTGAAAACGCATCAGACTAATTTATAATACTTAAAAAAGTAAAATAAAATTATAAAAAAGTGATGCATTTTGTATAAATTTAAGACTTTATTAAAAATAAAAATATAATAAAAAAATCACTTTCTGGTTGAAAAATACAAAGAAAAAATTTAATAGACAATCAAAAATCGTTAAGGCCTCATTTTCAGGCAGTAACATCATCAGGCATTCAGGGCTCAATACAGTAGCAAAATATATTGAGATATTTGTCTGCCTAATTTGCCCGAATTTTAATAATTTATTTGTCTGGGTGCAACGTACTTTGACTCCAGATTTTATTCCGGACGAATAACTATCCCAATAATAAACCAAAACAATAAAGCGAATAGAAGATGAACTCAAATTATCTGCAACTTTTTCTGGCCACTTGTGCAACGGGTGTCATTTCAGGTCAGGAACTTCCGGCTAAAGACACCAAACAACCCAACATTATTTTTATCATGGTTGACGATATGGGCTATGGCGATCTTGGATTTCTGTTCCAAAATGAGCGATCCAGAATTAATCTGCGAAGCGAACCCTGGACCAGAACACCCAATCTTGATATAATGGCTGTGCAGGGAGTTCAGCTTCCCAATCAATACTGCGCGGCTCCGGTATCTGCTCCATCAAGGGCATCATTCATGACAGGGCGGCACCAGGGACATGCCAATGTTCGAGACAATCAGTTCGACAAGTCCATTGACAACAATCATACTATTGCCACTGTTTTAAAAGCTGCAGGTTACTCAACAGCTGCTTTCGGAAAATGGGGTCTGCAGGGACAAGATAAAGTTGAGCCTGATTGGCCTGCCCATCCGCTAAACCGCGGATTTGATTATTATCTGGGTTATATGCGGCATGGCGACGGACACGAGCATTACCCAAAGGAAGGAGTTTATCGTGGTAAAAAAGAGGTTTACGAAAACCGGAATAATATAGCTGAGAACCTTGACAAATGCTACACTGCCGACCTGTGGACGGCAGCAGCAAAAAGATGGATCATTGAACAAAAGCAGGAACAGAAATCTGGTAAACCATTCTTCATATTTCTGGGCTACGACACTCCACATGCAGTTATCGAATTGCCTACTCAAGCCTATCCGGAAGGTGGCGGCCTTAAAGGAGGATTGCAATGGCTCGGACAACCCGGGCACATGATAAACACTGCATCGGGTACTGTTGATTCGTGGATTCACCCCGATTATGCGGATGCAACCTATGATAACGACAAAGACTCTTCTACACCTGAAGTAGCCTGGCCCGATGTATATAAACGATATGCAACAAGTACACGTCGCATTGACTGTGCCGTTGGTGACCTTATTCAACTGCTGAAGGATATTAACATTGATAAAAATACTTTGATTGTTTTCACGAGCGACAATGGCCCATCAAAAGAATCTTATCTGAAAGAAGACTATGAACCTGACTTTTTTAATGGATTTGGGCCATTTGATGGCATCAAACGCGATGTACTTGAAGGCGGGGTACGGGTATCTGCACTGGCTTACTGGCCTGGCCATTTCCATGCCGGAAGGGTTGTAAAAACTCCAAGTTCATCGTACGACTGGCTTCCAACTTTTGCTCAGCTTGCCGGAGTACCTGCACCTGCAATTGCTGACGGAGTTTCACTCGTTCCCTCACTTACCGGTTCGGGTGAACAGAGGGAAAGCTTTGTATATGTTGAGTATTTTGAAGGAGGAAAAACTCCTGAATATGATGAATTTGTGCCAGACCACCGGGGTAAAAAACGAAACCAAATGCAAATGATCAGGCTTCAGAATCTTACCGGACTTCGCTATAATATTAACTCGCATGAAGATAATTTTGAGATTTTCGATGTGATAAAAGACCCACAACAGGCAAATAACCTTGCAGGAAATCCGGGAATGGAACAGGTTCAACAACAAATGAAAGATAAGGTTCTCCAGTCGCGCCGTCCCAATGCATCGGCAAAACGCCCCTACGACGATGAACTTGTTCCGGCAGTACCCACCGTAAAAACCACAGAAGGAGTTGAATGGAAAGCCTATAAGGGTGATTTTCTTTGGGTTCCCGATGTTACTACGCTTACGCCTACTGAAACCGGAACGACTGACCGCCCGAATATAACTGTAAATAATAATGCTGATATTAAAACTCTTTTCTTCACCGGATATATTAAGATTCCGGAAGATGGTGAATACACTTTTTTTCTGAATACCGACCGTGGAGCATTCCTTCGTATTCATGATGCAGCATTGATCGATTCCGACTTTGGTTATGAAGGTGGCGCCGAACGCGAAGGAGCAATCAAACTTAAAGCCGGGTTACATCCTTTCAGGTTGTATTACACCACCAAATCAGGTAAAAAGCCCTTGTTGGATTTTCAATGGAGCGGACCAGGAATCAGTAAACAGCTTGTTCCGGTTTCTGCTTTTAACAGAGACACAAAGATTTGATACAATTAAATTAGAAATGGCATGAAAATAAAATCACTTTTGAGCGCTGTAATTTTGTTTCTTGTAACTGGTATTGTACAGGCTAAGCCACAATTTGGCAGAGCTTTGCTATTTAATGAGAATTGGAGATTTAATCTGTCGGATGAAAAAGACGGGAACCAACCGGGCCTCAATGATTCGAAATGGAGATTACTCAATCTTCCTCACGACTGGAGTGTTGAGGGAGTATACAGTCCCGATAAAGCCAGTGCAACCGGTTATCTCCCGGGTGGAATTGCCTGGTATCGAAAAACTTTTACCGTTCCGGATACAGAGAAAGGGAATAACGTTTTTATCTATTTCGAAGGCGTCTATAATCATAGTGAAGTCTTTGTCAACGGACATTCCGTGGGGAAACGACCCAATGGATATATCTCATTTATGTATGATCTTACCCCCTATATCAGATATGGAGAAGAAAATCTGATATCAGTACATGTCGATCATTCCCTTGATGCTGATTCCCGCTGGTACTCCGGTTCGGGAATTTACAGAGATGTTTATCTGATTTACGCTTCTCCTGTTCATCTGGATTTATGGGGAGTTTATTTTAAAGCAACCAACATTAGTGATAAGAAAGCTGACGTTTCGATAGAGACAACTATGAATAATAGCTTGCCAGATGGAGCAAATGTGAAAATTTCACATGAGATCATAGATCCTGTATCCCGGAAAGTTGTTGCTAAAAGTTCAAAAAATCTGGAGATTGGAGCCAAACTAAAAGAGACAACAAAACAGACACTATTCATTACTTCACCGAAACGGTGGTCGTTGGATCAACCGAATCTTTATACCATTAAAACAACCGTAACCCTCGATGGCAAAGTTATTGATCAAAATGAACAACAAATAGGGTTACGCGATATAAAATTCGACCCTGACAAAGGCTTTGCATTAAATGGGGTGTGGACAAAGGTTAAAGGTGTTTGTATACATCACGATGCCGGTTGTTTAGGCTCTGCTGTTCCTCGTGACGTTTGGAGGAGACGATTAATTACACTTAAGAAAATGGGTTGCAATGGCATCAGAATGACTCATAATCCGCAAGCTCCCGATGTGTATGAATTGTGCGATGAGTTAGGCATGCTTGTGATGGATGAAGCCTTTGATGAGTGGGAATTTGCCAAAAAGAAATGGATAAAAGGGTGGAACAAAGGTACTCCCGGATATCAGGGTGCCGCCTCATATTTTAATGAATGGAGCGACAAAGATCTTCGTGATATGATTTTGAGAGATCGTAACCATGCTTCTATTATCATGTGGAGTATTGGTAATGAGGTGGATTACCCCAATGATCCGTATTCTCATCCAATTCTTGATAATGCAGGTATTAACCAACCGGTGAAGGGAGGATATTTACCCAATAACCCAAAAGCCGAACGATTGGGTGGTATTGCCAAACGCCTGACCGCCATTGTACATGGGCTCGATACATCCCGTCCAGTTACGGCTGGCCTGGCAGGTGTGGTAATGTCTAACGAAACAGATTATCCCTACGCGCTTGACATCACCGGATATAATTACACTGAAGATCGTTACGCCCAGGATCATACTAAATATCCCGACCGGGTAATTTTTGGAAGTGAAAATGGCCATAGCCTTGAGTCGTGGAGAGTTGTGAGGGATACTGAGTATATTTTCGGACAGTTTATCTGGACAGGTATTGATTATCTGGGCGAATCAGGAGCTTGGCCCTCCAGAGGTTTTTATACCGGATTCCTTGATTTTGGGGGATTCCTCAAACCACGGGGCCATTTTCGACAGGCTTTGTGGAGTGCAAAACCCGTGGCATATATCGGCACTTATCATCAACCTGAGAAAAAGAATTATTTATCAACAGATGCCTGGCCCTTATGGAACTATAACGAGGGTGAGATGATTCGCGTAGTATGTTACACCAATGCTTCAAAAGCCCGACTGATGTTAAACGGCAAACAAGCAGGCGAGGTTATAAATTATGACGACAATACCGGTGTAATACATTGGGATATCCCTTACCAGGAAGGGAAACTGGAAGTTATCGGAATGGATATAGATAATCAAGAAACCTGTAATTATGCATTACAATCATCCGGCAGGCCAAATGCAATAACAGCCCAATCGGATTTGTCATCGATAAGAAAAAACCGTGGAGTCGCCCAGGTGGTTGTACAAATTGTTGATGAAAAAGGTATACCTGTTATGATTTCCGAAGATGAAGTAACTTGTACTATCGAAGGGCCCGTTGAATTACTGGGTCTTGAAGCGAGCAACAATTCCGACATGGGAAATTACAACGATAATGTACAGCGTGTTTATCATGGGCGACTAATGGCATACGTGCAAGCTACCGGCAAGGAAGGTAAGATAAACCTGAAGTTTACAGCGCCCTGGCTAAAGGAGGCTACAGTAACTATTGAAGCTAAATAATATCCAAAAAACAATAATACAATGAGCTATCTTATTAAAGCATTTACTCTGACAGGGGCTTCAGCTTTACTCTCTCTGAATTTGGTGCAGGCACAAAAACCAAACATTCTGCTGATTCTCGCTGATGATCTTGGTTACAAAGATTGTGGATTTACAGGAAGCAAATCTTTCGAAACACCCAACATTGATGCGTTGGCAAAAAATGGAATGGTTTTTACGAATGCCTATGCGGCAGCGGGGAACTGTGCTCCCAGCCGCGCTGGTCTGTTAAGTGGAAAATATTCACCCCGTACAGGTGTTTATGCTGTTGGCAGCACCACCCGTGGCTCCGTTAAAGAAATGAAACTGGTTCCGGTAAAGAACACCAACGATTTAAATGGCAATTTTATAACATTTGCCGAAGCTTTAAAAGCAGAAGGATACACTACCGGACTTTTCGGTAAATGGCATCTGGGAATATCTGAAACGACCAACCCGGAAGCACAGGGTTTCGATGTTTATTTCGATTCGCGGAAGGACAACCCCAACATGAAACGTGATGATCCCACCGATCCGAAAGGTATATTTTCATTGACAGATGCCGCGATCAGGTTTATGAGTTCCAACAAGGACAAACCCACATTAACCTATTTGGCGCATCATGCCATACATTCTAGTCTGGAATCGCGCCCGGCGAGCCTCCGGAAATTCCTGGATAAAGGCATCGATAAAAAACTGGCCCTTTATGCAGCTTGTATCTACGATCTTGATGAAAGCATTGGTAAAATGATGGAATTTCTAAAAATTTCAGGCCTCGACCAAAATACCCTTGTCATTTTTACAAGCGATAATGGTGCAACACAGCAGTCATCGCAGGAGCCTTTACGTGGAAATAAAGGATGCTACTATGAAGGAGGCATAAGGGAGCCATTTATAGCCGTATGGCCCAACAAGATAAAATCCGGAACAATTCAAAATACACCGATCATTAACATCGATCTTTATCCTACTTTTCTGGCCGCTGCCGGGAATACCGGTGTGAATCTGGATGGGGAGAACCTGTTACCTTTGTTTTTAGGTCAGAAAGAAACGACTAAACGCGACAAATTATTCTGGCATTTCCCAGGCTATCTAAACGATCCGGTTATTCGTGGGAGAGATAGTTTATTCAGGACCAGACCAGTAACAACCATGCGCAAGGGCGATTGGAAAATTCACCTTTATCATGAAGAGTGGCTGCTTGATGGCGGCAAAAAGAATCTTGCAAACAATAATGCCATCGAACTATACAATCTGAAGGATGATGAAGGAGAACGGGTAAGTCTGGCAAATGTTAATATTCAAAAGAGAAATGAATTACTGGCAGACTTATTGAAGTGGATGAAAAAGACTAAGGCGCCAATGCCCACTCTAATTACGAAAACCCATAAACCAATTTTAAACGAAGGTGATAATGGTGGAGAGTAAAAGGAGAGGAAGCGGACGAGAAGAACGGAACTTAATATTTATTCATGAATGAGACACTAAAACAATGAAGAAGGAGTTACAATTTGGATTAGCTTTCTGTATTATGGGGTTTGCCGGAAATAGACCTGTACCAGCCCAATCAAGACCCAATATTATACTCATTTTGGCCGATGATCTTGGTTACTCCGATCTTGGCTGTATGGGCAGTAAATATTATGAAACGCCCAACATTGATAAGATAGCGCACTCTGGTATGATATTCACAAATGGTTATGCTGCATGTACTGTAAGCAGCCCTTCCCGGGCCAGCATAATGACCGGAAAATTCCCGGCAAGACATGGCATCACCAACTGGATTGGAGAGGCTTCAGGCGAAGACTGGCGTAAACTGAACCGCCACACCAAAACTCTTCCCGCAGAATATGAACATGAACTTAACAAAGAATATATTACACTTCCGGAGACCTTAAAAGAATATGGCTACAAAACCTTTTTTGCCGGGAAATGGCATTTGGGAGGTGCAGGTTCATATCCCGAAGATCATGGTTTTAATATCAATATGGGAGGCTACGAAAGCGGCAGTCCTAAAGGCGGTTATTTCTCCCCCTTCAATAATCCGAAACTTCAGGACGGCCCCAAAGGCGAGAATCTGGAAATGAGGCTGGCCAACGAAACTGTGAATTTTATTAAAGAGAACAAAAACACTACGTTTTTTGCTTATCTGGCTTTTTATGCCGTTCACAGCCCTATACAAACAACCGAAGCCAGGTGGAAAAAATACCGCGACAAAGCTGAACAACAGGGAACAGATGAAACCGGCTTTGCCATGGAACGAAGATTACCAATTCGTCAGCATCAGGATAACCCTGTGTATGCAGGTCTTGTGGAATCGATGGACGATGCAGTTGGTGTTGTATTAAATGGACTAAAAGAGCTTGGTCTGGATAAAAATACAATCGTCATTTTCACAAGCGACAACGGGGGTGTTGCTTCAGGAGATAATAATTCAACTTCCAATGCACCTCTCAGGGGTGGAAAAGGTTACCAGTGGGAAGGCGGTATCCGTGAGCCGTATTTCATTTCTGTTCCATGGCTGAAAATTGCCGGTAAAAAATGTGATGTTCCCGTTTCAGGAACTGATTTCTACCCCACCATTCTTGATCTCGCAGGACTTCCTTTAAGACCTGAGCAACACACCGACGGAATAAGTTTATTACCCCTCCTTAAAGGTAAAAAAGTAGCTGATAGAGCTTTGTTCTGGCATTATCCTCATTATGGAAATCAGGGAGGCGATCCAAGTTCAATTATTCGTAAGGGCGACTGGAAACTAATTCATTATTGGGAAGACGGAAAGGATGAATTGTACAATTTAAAAACCGATTTGGGCGAAAAAACTGATCTGGCTTCACGTTATCCTGAAAAAACCACTGAATTGAGACATCAACTCGATGAGTTTCTTAAAAGTGCAAATGCTAAAACCCCTGCAAAAGATCCGCAATACAATGCTGATCTTGAAAAAGAATATCTAGATAAAATCAAGACTCAACAGTGGCCAAGGCTCGAAAAAGAACGTAAACAATTGCTTCAGAAAGACTATGAACCCAACAAAGACTGGTGGGAGAGCAACCCAGCCAAATTTCCCTGACATTCCGGTATGGCAACCAGCTTCTTTTAAAACCTCCGCTATTGTTGCTGTCGTCGGCCAGAATCAGAATAATGTTTGGCTTTTCGCTGTTTTGAGCAGATAAGTTAAGCGCTGCGCAAGCAGCCAGGGCTTTAAGTAAATCTCGCTGTTTTTAGGCCGCAATTTTGCTAAAAGGTTTAATGCACCGAGATTTTTAATATTTGAACCGGATTTCCTTCAGTGTGAATTTTCACCAAATATAGTCCGGTTTTTAAATTTTCTATCTGAATATGATTTGTATTCTCAAACGTCATGCAAGGTCGACCACTTAAATCGAATATTTCTACTTTTTGGCAAGCATTTTCACTACTGATGAAAAAGTCGTTATCTGTTGGATTTGGGAATACTTTTAAGTTTTGGTAATTATTTTCGTTAACAATACTTGCGTTAAACCATTGATTATTCATAACTTTTCCAATTTCTTGTTTTGTTAATGCTTTTTTGAAAAAGTAAAATTCATCGATTTTCCCAGACCAAAATTCCTTTGTTCCAGTATTTTGAGCACCAATTCTGTGATTCCCATCTACGGACTCAAACACATTAGTAGTCAGCACAGCACCATCCTGCTCGCCATTAATATAAAATGTAATTGTATGATTTGTATTATTCCCAACAATTGCTAAATGCACCCATTCATTATCCTTAAAATTTAATGTTGTGGATGTATGTCTTGTACCGCCAATAAAAGTACTTAAGGCTATTCCACCAGTTTTTTTAGTTCTTTCAATAATACTTCTACCTATTCCGACTCCATATGATTGAGATATTAAGGTGTTTCTTGCCGAAGTGCTTTTGCTATCATTATAAACCCATGCACAGGCAGTGAATTGCGTTTTTGAAATATCGATATTATTAAATTCAGTACTCGTTACGTCTAAATACTGATTTGTACCATTCATTTCAACAGCTTGTCCGTATTTACCTATGGAAAATAGAGGTGAATTGGTTGGTTGAATAGCCATTTGATTTGTTTGGTCAAGATAATTGCCATCGAACGGAAAGTAATAAACCATATCGGATGAAATATTTACTTTATTGTCATAATAAGTACCCCACGGCCATTCGAATACCTTTTTTTTGATAGCCCATTTTTCCCAATCGTCAATCATGTTATTCAGCAAAGTTGGATTTTGCGTAGCCAGGTTGTTCATTTCTGTAGGGTCGGTAGCCATGTCGTAAAGTTCCCATTTGTTGTGATCAGCTTGTGTAAAAACACCATATTTTACCACCTTGGCTACACATTTCATATTGCCAATCCTGATACCACGATTGGCTTCGTGTTCCCAAGCCAGCGTGTCACGTACAATTGGATTATTGGTAAAAGCGGGGACTAATGAAGTGCCTTGGAAAGGAATAATTTGATTCCCATTTATCATGGTTGGATATTGAGCTCCGGTAATATCAAGACATGTTGCCATAATGTCCATTACATGACCCGTCTGACTCCTAAATTCTCCTTTTGACGCTATCCCATTGGGCCAATGTGCTATAAATGAAGTGTGAATGCCTCCTTCGTGTATATAATGTTTATACTCCCGAAAAGGTGTATTTTGAGCATTTGCCCAAGTTCCGCCACAATGGATATTGGACATACTACTGCCAATTTTTGCTCCCGGATTAGCATTATTGCCTAATCCATTGCTTTGACCTTCGGCATTGCCACCATTGTCGGACATAAAGAAAATGACTGTATTTTCGAATACCCCTTTTGCTTTAAGTGAATCGATTAATCGACCTACACTTTGATCCAAAATATCTACGCAGGCAGCATAAGTAGCCATTATCGAATCTTGTTGCAATTTTTCCAATGCCGAAAGACTTGACCAGGGAGTAAAATCAGGATCATCGGGAGTTAGTATAAACTTATCGTCAATCAATCCTATGGCTTTTTGTTTTGCATAACGTGTTTGACGCAAAGCACTCCAACCAGATGAATATTTACCAATGTATTTGTTTACCACCGAGTCTGGCGCTTGAATTGGAAAATGTGGCGCATTAAAAGCCAAATACAGGAAGAAAGGCTTTTGTAGTGCAATTCCTTCGTTAATAAATTTTGTTCCCCATTCGGCCCATTTGTAAGACGAATACCAATCTGCAGGAGAAGTGTCACCACCATTAGCTATTGGAACACTGTTTAGCTCAACAACATTATTGCCACCAGCATCTTCTAAGGCATAAAAACCCTGACCTTCGTAACTTCTGTCAAATCCACGGGCATTGGGTTTCATAGTGTCTACCATATCTCCCACATGCCATTTCCCAGCAATGGCTGTAAAATAACCTGCACTTTTCATCACATCGCCAAGCGTAACCACCAGGTTGTTTAAATATCCCTGGTATGCATCGTTCGAAGGAATTGATTTTACGCCACCAGCCATGTGTCCCATGCCAGCCTGATGCGGATAGACACCAGTAAGCAAGGATGCCCGGGTTGGGCAACATCTTCCGCAGTTGTAGAAATTAGTAAAGCGTAATCCATTATTAGCCAATGCATCAAGATTTGGTGTTATAATTTCACTACCAAAACAACCTAAATCGGAAAAACCCATATCATCAGCCAAAATAACAACAATGTTTGGTTTGGTTAAAGTTTGAGCAAATAGTGGCAGTGAAAATACGCCTGTTAAGGCAGCACTTGCAATTGATTTTAAATTCATATCAATGATGATAATTTCTGATATGTATCTTGTTCATCAAATAACCCTCTATTGTCCGATTTCGTATATTTTTGTTGTTTCATAATTACTCGTTTTTCTATGTAAAATATACAAATAATTATTTGAATATCAATAAATTAATTTATAGAAGTCCCTTTAATATTTATTAATAGGAACAAACCATCTGAATTCTTTAAATTTCAATGGCATTGCCCCCACTGTATTATATTTTGTTTCATATTTTTCCATCATTTTTGAAAACACTTGCAGTTCTTTTTTAGATAAATCGTTTAACTCCGTCCGGTCTTTATCCATATCATACAATTGGAAATTATCTTCGTGATTTTCTTTTACCAGTTTCCATTTGTCATCACGCAAAGCAACATTGGCTTCATGTTCCCAAAAAATTGGTTCTTTGCGTATTACGGTTTCACTCTTCCAAATAGGGAATAGATTGATCCCTTGCATTGGTGTAATATCATTTCCATTAAAAGTTTTAGGATATTGAGCCCCACTCATGCCCACCAAAGTAGCCATAATATCAATCACATGCCCAGGTTGCTTTACTATTTTCCCATTTTGCGAAGCAGGTATTCCATTTGGAAATGATACTACGCATGGAGCTGATATTCCACCTTCGTGGGTGTGATGTTTGTATAAATAAAATGGCGTATTTGAAGTCTCTGCCCAGGCTTGACCTAAAAATACTGTTGAACCAACGGCACCCGGATTCTCTCCGTTAAAAGTGCCAAATACATCTTTCCCTTCGGCGTTTCCACCATTATCCGACAACAAAATAATCACTGTATTATTGTATACTCCTTTGGCTTTTAGTTCATTTACCAGTTTCCCAATATTTTGGTCTAATTTATCAACAACCGCAGCAAAAATTTCCATAATATGCTCGCTCTGTAGCTTTTGAGCTGCATCTAAATCATCCCATTTGGGTATTAGGGGATTGCGTTTTGTTAGTCCATAAGGCTTTCCTAACAAATTCATATCCAGCTGACGTTGATAACATTCTTGACGCAGGAGATCCCACCCTTTAGAAAACTTTCCTTTAAAGCGTGCAATGTCTTTGGCTGGTGCTTGAAGCGGAAAGTGAGCCGCATTGTAAGCCAAATAAAGCATAAATGGTTTTTTTGCACTTATGGCTTCATTAATAAATTGAAGCCCAAACTGTGTCCACAAATCAGTAGAATACCAGTTTTCAGGTAAACGCACGTCATCATTTTTAATATTTATCCCATCAAGAAAAAGTTTAGATTCTCCAGGTCCGGCAAAATAGAATCCCCCCGCAGGAGAATTAAGTGAACGCATAAAGCCTCTACTTTTCGGCGTCACTCCTTTGTCTTGTCCCACATGCCATTTTCCAGTCATAGCGGTAAAATAACCATTGGTATTCATTACTTCGGCCAATGTTACGCAACTATTATTTAAATAACCCTGATAGGCATTAGAACTCTCCTTGCTCAAATCGGCTGTCATGTGTCCAACTCCTGCTTGCTGCGGATAAAGTCCGGTAAGAAGTGAAGCACGGGTTGGGCAGCAGCGCGCACAATTATACATCTGCGACATTCGCACTCCGTTTTGAGCTAATTTGTCTATGTTAGGTGTTGGAATTGCACCGCCATAACAGCTAAAGTCTGCAAAACCAACATCGTCAACCAATATAACTACAAAATTTGGTTTGGTTGAAGTTTGAGCCAAGAGGGGCAGTGAGAATACACCTGTTAAGGCAGCACTTGCAATTGTTTTTAAATTCATGGCAATAATTATTGGGGGGTCCAAAAATTCATTTTTTTCATTTGATTCAGGAGAAATCGCAGAACCCGTTAATCAATTTTCTTAAATCATCACAAAACTATAATATTTTTTCGAATATCTGTATCTAAAAAAATATATATTATATCAAATTCTATTTATGTATGTATCTATCTGTCAGTCGTTTATTTGTAATATATTTAATCGAATAACTTGTTCATAGCGGAATAAATTATACGTTAGGTTCATTAGCCCGATAACACCAGTTGCCCTAACAATTTCAAAAAATTCATTTGCGATCGCTGCCGGTCTGTCCTATGGCAGCTGGAGTACTTATTATGCCATGTAATGTTTTTATCGAATTATTCAATTTTACTAAAAGTGGTTAAGGAGATGTCTACTGTAACATTCTCAATTGTTGTTTCAAAGATTGCATTCCGTGTATTATACCCGGGAATAAACTGAATGATTATCTGGTTATCACCTTTTTTCAGGAGAGCAATTGCTTCTTTCGATAATATCACCTCCCCCATGTGGCTTTCAGGCATTACCTGACGGGTTGACTCATCAGCAACAAAGTTGCCATTGATATATAACCGTGAGTACATCCAAAAATTCCCGACCCCTTCATGCTTTGTTGTATAAACCCGGACTGTTGCATTTTCAGGAATTTCGTTTAGTATAAAAGATTTACGGATGAAGATCTGTTTTTCCCCATCCCAGCCTGAACCCGGATTTATTTTATTGCTTGTAAATGGCCCTTTGGCCTGAGTCCATTTAAGTGTATTAAAGTCAGGTATGGTTTGCACGATTGCCGAAATCGAAGAATTACTTTGGTTTGATCTTTGCATCCCAGCCGGATAATCAGCTATAGCAGTTTCCCAACTCCCGGCATCTTTCGATGATGGAGGGAAGATAATATTCTGAACCGGCGGTTCTGTGAAAAGTTTCCCGTGGATTTCAGCCAGTCTTGCTTCATCTACTTTGCTAACCTTCCTGTCGAAAGTCAGCCAGCCATTCTCTTCGTTTTTCATATCGGTCATCTGGGTGTAAACTGCTGCACACAATCCGCTGTTTCGCAACAGGTTAAGATGATCAATGAAGATACTGTACTGCTTCGCGAACGGTTCGCCCCAGGTGAATGTAGGCCTGAAGATATCATGCAATGTATTATTGTCCCGTGGTACAGAAGGGCTGAATCCTCCCGACAACAGGTTCACCGGAGTACCGGTCTGATTAGATCTCCCTGTCCAGTTATGTGGTGGTACCGCTGATGCAAAACCTCCACATTCACCCAGCACAAGGATCCTTTTATCAGTTGCAGAAACAGGAATCGCGGGCCGTATTGTATAATCGTGGATATCGCGTATGTCACCAATCTGTGGCACGTCATTCCATCCGCTGGCCCCGATAATAAGACGGCTTTTATCCTGCTGGCCGGCCCACTCTATTACTCGTTCTGAATCATGCTGCCCCCACGATTCATTAAAGACAATCCATGTTACTATGGAGGGGTAGTTGTAAAGAGTCTCAATCATCAGTTTTTGTTCATTAAGCCAGAAATCTGATTCTTCCCCTGAGGGGCTCTTGTTTCCATGCTGACCGCACACAAAATCCTGCCAGATCAGAATTCCTGTCCGGTCTGCATGATAATAATACCTCCGGGGATTGAATTTAATATGGAGCCTTACCATGTTGCATCCGATTTTTTTCAGATACTGAGCTTCCCATAGCATGGCTGCATCACTTGGAGGAGTAAAACCCCCGTCGGGCCAGTAATTCTGATCCAGAGGCCCGATCTGGAAGATCGGCTTGCCATTCAGAAGGAATTGCTCTCCTGAAGAAGTTTTACCCCGGCCAACAGTACGAAGTCCAAAATAGCTCTTAACCATATCCACAGCTGAATTCCCCTGTATCAGACTAACTTTCAGGTCATAAAGATGCGGAGAATCTGGTGACCATAGTTTTGGATTTGTTATAGAAGCATTAAATGGAATATTTGGCTCTGATGAGTACGTTGCAATAACTTTGTTGTTATCAAGGATTTCATATTTAACCTTTAGTCCTTCCGGAGTACCATCGATATTGGTTGTCAGGGTTACAGCATCGAGCTGAGGATTTATTTTAAGTGAAGTAATCGATGCTTTCACAGGGACCGGCTCCAGCCAGACTGTCTGCCATATTCCGGAACAGTTTTCATATTCCTTATTCTGTCGCGATTGCTTTCCAAGGGATCTGAATTTCGTTTCCTGAGGATCATAAACTTTTACTGTCAGCTCCTGATTATCATTAGAAACAATGAAACTGGTTAAATCGAAACTGAAAGGGTCATAACCTCCTTTGTGTGTACCTATAAGATTCCCGTTCAGCCATACTGTGGTTTCGAAATCTGATGCTTCAAAATGAATAAGAAGCCGCTGACCTTTCCATCCTGTGGAAATTTCAAATTTACGCTGGTACCAGATTGCATCATTGAGGCCGACCTGCCTGCCAACCCCTGACAGGGGTGCTTCTATACTAAACGGAACGAGAATTTTACCATCAAATCCTGATGGTTTAGGTTCGTCCGCATTACGTACAGCATAGGCCCACAATCCGTTTAGATTTTGCCATTGATCCCTTACCATCTGGGGACGTGGATATTCTTTCCAGACATTTTCCGGAGAAACATCGGAAGCCCATTGGGTCATTAAATTAGCTGCAATTGGCTTCCACTCCTGCCCTTTTACATTTTGAAACTGCAATATCAAAAAGCAAAATGATATAATGACCAACAAAGAGTTTTTCATTTTGTTAAATTTAATTAGTTTTGTCAACTTTATTATAACTATGTACATATAAACTGAATATTCATAGGCTATCTGTAAAGCCATTCGACAGGTACTTCGGTCCTTCTTTGACCCGGCACCTCTACAGTAAATCGTAATGAAGGCCTTCTGCCGGTCTCTTGAAAATATTCGATATGCAGTTTATGATAACCTTTCCCCAGCGCATAATAGTCCCCCTTTTCAACCGACCTGGCATGAACTCCGTCATTTATCAGCATATCCTTTTCATCAAGTACCATTTTACTTCCATCGTCAGAATTAACTGACAATCCATACACTCCATCCTCAGGGATAAGAATATAACCATCAAAAGTCAGTGCAAAATTCTGAGTTAAATCTGTGACTCCGGGAGAAACAGTTTCGTACCGGGTGCTCTGAACCGGAGTAAGTTTAGAAAAATCAGGAAGGTTAGCGAATTGTCCTTCATATATCCTGACATTTAGTCCTCGTTTAAACTTGCCGGCAGCTGTAGCAGGTGAAATATCTTTTTTGACAAGCTTATAGGTTATTGAACCGCTTTTCCCTTTTTCATGTTGAGCAAAAGCCTTTATTGTACATGATTCTTTGATAATGACCGGGTTAGTGTAAATTGAAGAGTTTTCGCCTGGCTCACTGCCATCAAGAGTATAATAAATTTTGGCGTTGGGATTATGACTGGAGAGGACTGCTGAGAATTCTCCGGAAAAAACAGGAATTGTACTTCCCAATATCGGAGGTGTTATTCCCATATTTGCCCTGGCTACATTTTCAGCACCCATTTTATTAACCTTCCTGTCGTATGTCATCAATCCGTTGGTTTCAGTCTCCACATCTGTAGTCTGTGTATATATAACTGCACTTAACCCATTTTCTTTGACAAACCTGTATACCTGATCAAGGTAAGACTCATAAGTCGACAACAACTGTACACTGTCTTCAAAGGTCCTGTAACCCCAGTTTGTTGCTTCCCATGAATGATCCCTGACCGGCAAACCCAGACCTCCATACTCGCCTGTTACAATTGCTCTGTTCTCTTCAGCTACCGGACATCTTGGGTTTGGATAACTATGGATGTCATTTAGATCTCCTGTTCCGCGATCGGTCCATCCTGAAGCACTATTGACAATTCTGGTCGGATCATATTTCTTTATTAGATCTGTTATTCTCTCTGTGTCCCACTGTCCCCAGCCTTCATTAAAAGGGACCCACATAATAATTGAAGGATGATTATATTTTGTCTCGATCATTTGCCTAAGCTCAAACTCATACTGTTCTCCTGATTCCTTTGTTTTGGTTATATCGGGCATATCACCTCTGATACTGGCATCTCCGCTTGGCATATCCTGCCATATAAGAATCCCCATTTTGTCGCACCAGTTATAGAACCTCCTGTTCTCGACTTTGACATGTTTTCTTAGCATGTTAAATCCCATCTCTTTGGTCATCTTAAGATCGTAAACCATAGCTTCATCAGTTGGCGGAGTATTTAATCCGTCTGGCCAGAATCCCTGATCAAGAGGTCCATTCTGGAAAACAAATTTATTGTTAAGCAACATCCTGGTGAATCCGTCTTCTGTCTTACCTATCGAGATTTTTCTCATACCTGCAACTGATGAGATTTCATCGGTAACATCATTACCATTATTTAGTTTAATATTTACATCATATAAATAAGGATTTTCGGGTGTCCACAAGACCGGATTTTCGATACTCAGTTTAATTTCCGAACCTGGCTTGCCAGTTCCGGAGGCAATGGTTTTACCTTTGTCAATAACGTTGATATTGACATATCCGTTTTCCTTATTTGAAGTATTAACAATGAATGAAATAGCATTACCATCAATATCAGGGATCACCCGAAAAGAAGAGATATGAGATTTGTTAACCGGTTCAAGCCATACTGTCTGCCAGATTCCTGTGGATGGAGTATACCATATTCCTCCAGGATTATTTACCTGTTTTCCGCGTGGTTGAGTTCCGCTGCTTGTCGGGTCCCAAACGCTTACAATCATTTCATGATCATTACCTTCATTCAATAATGATGAGATTTCTAATGAGAAAGGATCATAACCTCCCTTGTGACTTCCAGCTTCTTTCCCGTCAATCCAAATCCTGGTTTCCCAGTCGGATGCTTCAAAGTTAAGAAGTATCTCTCCTTTTTCCCATTTTTTTGGAACTGTAAATGAGGTTTTGTACCAGAGGCACTCAGTTTCTGAAATACGTCTTTTCACTCCGGATAGAGCTGATTCAATGGGATAAGGGACCAGGATTTTACCATCCCATTTCGAGGGTTTCACATCTTTCGAAGTAACCGCATAATCCCATGAGCCATTCAGATTGATCCAATTTTTTCTGACCATATCGGGTCGGGGATACTCCGGCCAGGGTTTAAGGGGGTCTGTTTTTAGGGCCCATTCGGTAAGAATCGGGTTATCCATGATTTTCCAGGTAATCTCTTTATTTCTTGTACATTGTATACTTAAAATGAGTCCTGAAAGCATTAAAAAGGTAAACATTTTTTTCATTTCGGGTATATTAAATATTTTTAAGATTATTTAAAAAAAAAGAAACCGTCTCAAAAAGGCGGTTTCCTTAAGATTATGAATTTTCAATACTTATGGTTTAACTGAATAATTATTAATCCGGGTTTTAAGAGTGACAGTTTTTTCGATTTCACCATTGGTCCAGATTGCAATGTTATCGCAATCCCCTTCGCCATAATTAAGTTCAGCAATTTTTTCTTCATCAATGAAAGTGGTAATAACTCCACTTTGAAAATTCTGACAGGTAAGCTTACGGTATAAAGGAACAGTTATTTCTTTTACTACATCTCTGCCATTTTTTTCTACTTTAACACTTCCTGTTATCCACACCTCATCATCTTCTGTAGTTGATAGGTTTTTACCACGGTTATATATACGTTCCTTATCACAACTACGGTCAATTAATAATTTCCCTTCGGTATTCCATATTTTTTCCTTGTGTTTTAATTCAAATACATAGTAACCACTATCATTTACACCTTTATTGGTTGTATTTCTGTCACCAACAATTTTAAGGTCATTATAAATATAATTTATCAGTTTTGAATTGCGGACAGTATTTATTACCCAATGAGGCCCGGTTATATTAACAATAATTTTCCCGGCCCTGAAATTTCCCAAAGAATCCGTGCATCCGGTTCCAAAATCAAGTGTTATAGTTTTTGGAAATTTAGAATCCGGGGGAGTTTCAACTGTAATTACAGGACTGCATTGCACAGTATCTTCCGATTTCATTGCTGTTAGATTATAGTTAAATTTTTCTAACATACTGATTTCTTTATCTATCTGGTCATCGACATTTTGAAGTACAGCCTCAAAAACGGCTTCTGATTCGGCTTCAATAAACAGATCATTTACTTCTGTTGGGGATGAATCTTGACGTGCGCAGGATATCATAACAAGAATGCCTGCAATAAAAAGAGTCTCGATTGTAAAAAGGATTTTTTTCATTTCAGTGCTGATTTTAAAGTTAATTTAACAAATGTATACAAATATTAATTAATCCAGTTAAAAAATAATGATAAAAAATATATCCGCTAAAAATATCTCCGGAATTATTAATTACATGCAAGATAAAAACTTAGCCTGCGCCCCCTCTATTTGAGCAACCCTGACACCTGTTTTAATAGATTATCTAATCTTTGATACACCGGACACTAAAACCATGTTTTTTAGATATATGGCTCATTTTGGCAATAGCATCACCGAAATAGAGACTCAGATACCATTCGTCATTGGTCCCGGTTTCCGTAGCTGACCAGATACATGTGAAATATAAAATTGTTTTATAAGACCCCTCTAAATAGCGGATACCTGCTGCCAATGACGTAAACCCGCTGCTGTTGTCTGCTCCCTTATTAGGAGCGAGCCAATGAGTTGTACCAGCTTCTTTCAGCTTGCCACCTCCTGTAAGCGTGTCGCCTAAAAAATCCCTGAGTTGTAACCATTCTTCCCTGATTGGAACATGCCATCCGGTTGGACAAAGCTTCCCGGTGCTTACTGTATGGCCATTGTATAATGCCCCATAAGTGTCTTTATTTGCAGCCTCATCGTTATTGTACCAGCAATAGCCGGGGGTTGCCAGGTTACTCCAGACTTCAGTATTTGTAACCAGCGCGATATCTGTTCCATCGTTGTACCTGGTGGTTTTCAGGTTCTCAGCCATCCATACCTGGGTACCTGTTTTTACAGTTTTGTAAGTATTCCCTTCAATATCGCTAACAGGATCGGGGGGCTTGTCATCCTCTTTCCTGCAACCGAGGGCAAGGATTAAAAGCGCTCCCAATAACAATGTGTAAGATGAAATTTTGCTTTTCATCTGTTATCAATTTTACATTTGTGGTTATTTATATTAAAGACATTCCCCATTAATCAGTATTTATCCTGCTTAATAATTTTCCTTCCTTTCTGAAACTGGAGTACAAATATAACGAAGAGAGGAAATAAGAGACATTTAAAGTTATACACACCCCGGTTAATTGATATTTTGTTATTAAAAGTGGTAATAAAATAAGAGTTGAACCTAATCCTATCAGCGACTTGTTCCTTAGTATAATAAGTTTGCCTATTCCTGCAAAATAGTGGCCGTATAGATTTGAAACTGCAATAGATATAACTCCCGGAACCAGATATATAATAAATATCTTTATATTACCGAATTCAGCGCCGAATATAAACTGGTATAATGATTTCGGAATGATTACCCCTAGTCCAAGCAACAGTAAACTTATCCACAGGCTTTGCCTTGAGAATACAGTTGTTGCGCTGTAGCTGGAGAGTTGATCCTGAGAGTTAATTACATTCGAGAAATGAATAGCTGACATACTTTTACTTATGACCCACACTGCTTCAGAGATTGATACAACAATTGAAAACACTCCAAGTTGAGATAACCCCAGCCATTTGGCAATAAAATAATAAGAGAGCCGGTAATTCAAAAACTGGATGAAATAATTCAATTCATTATTAAAGCCATAAGAAATTATTTTTTTAAACCCTGCAAACTCAAAATGAGGCCGTTGAAATTTTTCACTTTGCAATAAACCTGAAACTCCAACAATAAAAACTGTACCGAGCCCAAAATAATATGCAGAAAAACAGGCATCAATAGTTTTTAGTTTGAATATAAAATATATAATAAGCAGATAAATCAAGACTATTACAGGATTGATCAATGTCAGGATATTGTACCATTTAATATTATTTTTCCCGAGCCAATACATAGATATTGAACTTGTTAATGAAGTCAATAAAGAAATAGCAAATAATGGTTGGAAATATTTGAAGCTGAATATTAGCGAAAATATAACGGAGCCAGACAGCGATAACACAATGACTCCTGTCAATGATGTTGCCAGTAAAAAGTCTCTCGACAGCCTTGGCGCATGAAAAGCAATTGTGCTGCCGCAGAGAATATTATTCAAAATTGTGATAAGAGAAATGTTTGCAATTATCAGGGCTATCTGACCTCTTCCGGCGCTTCCCAATATTTGAGTTGTAACCACCACTATGAGGAAATTGGCCAGGAGGATAATGAATTTTGAACCTATTGTAAATGTGGTGTTCTTCGATAGCATCTCAATAAGAAGTAATAAACTTTAAAAACTGAGGCTCTGTCTTTTTCCAGTTGTATTTCTTTTCAGCTAAATATCGTGCATTTTTACAATGTTTATAATATAGTTCTTTATCTTCTATATAATCTGCAATCAGTTTAACAATCCGTTCGTAATCGGTTGGGTTAACAAGAAATCCAAACTTGTTGATTTCAACTTCTTTTCGAATTGCTATTAGATCAGAAAAAATAACAGGTCTTCCTAATGCAGCATAATAGAGCAATTTTATTGGCAGGCAATGTTGGTTTTCAAAATTATCTGATCGCAAATCAAGGAAAATATCCGTTTCTTTTATTAGCTCAATGAAGTTTTTAAAACTCTGCCTGTCTAAGATCGTTAAGGTGATATTGCGGCTGGCAGTACGGATAAGATTTTCACATTCTTCTTTGTCCCGCGTACTTTCATACCAGCCGATTATTTTAACTTCAATTTTAAGATCGCTTTTATATTCAGTAAGCCTTTCCAGAACATTGAAAAAATTCCCGTAACCCTTTTCCAGACTTATTTTCCCTGAATAGGATAGCCTGATTTTTCCATTCTGCAATCCCGGGTTACAAAAACTTATGTACTTTAAATCGGGGTAGTATGAAGTAAAAATGAAAGATTTGCGCGGATAAAAAAATCTATAGGGTCTGCTTTTATACCATTCCCCAAAGATGAATGAATCAGCAAACTTTGACACCAAAAGGTTAAACAATAATAACTTAATGAAGAAGAACCACCGAATTGGTGTTTTATGAACGCTCAGATTTTTCTTAGAAGGATACCATTCCGTTATGTCATAAATGATCCTGATTTTACCGGATTGTTTTTTTGAATATTGTTTTGCGGCGAGAATGGTCAATGGTTCAGAACAAATAATTATTTCAGGTGTAAATCCTGAAAGCAACTCCACGAATTGAATTATTTTTTTTCTTTTATACAGATTATCTCCGGCAAAGCAATTTAATATAATATCATCTACAACGTCCTTTAGATCAAGTTTACTGCTTACAACCTGGACGTTGTTGCCATTATAAGACAAAGATCTTGCCATGTGGAAAAAAATCCTGTCATCAAATGGATCATGTCCTGATGTAAGGAATGATATATTCATAATGAAGTGATAAAATATAAATTCTATTACAAAGATAGGTCTTTAAAAGTCAGACTTGAAATTCATGATTGTGTTATACCCCCTTTCTTTTGTTGTGAATTTGCCATTAAGGAGATCGACCTTCTCAAAAACCCAAAAAGGAAGATATCTGCATCCCTCCTGTAAGGCAATCGTGATTGTATATATATTAAAAAAAATAATTTTCTAAAATTTACCTTTATTGTTATTTTGGGTAGCGTGTCGTTTTTCGCCCGGCATTTCGCCGCGGTGCCCGAATTCAGTTGTTTTCCTGGTTCCGGCATCTTTCATATACCAGTCTTTCGTCAGATTTTGCGGAATATTATCTCCGGTCTCATCCATCCATTTGGTCAAAATCCGGCGTAATTCTTTAAGATTTTTCTGATACTCCGGAACAGAAATTAGATTTTTCAGCTGATCAGGGTCTGATGTATTTTGGTACAATTCCTCTTTGGGTCTTGGTACCAAAAACACATCTGCCTGGACAGGAGAAATTTCCCCATCCTTATTCAAATTCAGCAAATCCTGAAACGAAGGGCTCCCAAGAGCATCAGCCGGTCCGCTATTGGCAAATTGAGGTCGCGAATTCAGAATATAAAGGAAATCTTTGGTGCGAACCATTCGCTCGTGCGCCTCATAATCGTGCCAGTTGTGCTCGGCAAATACAAAATTTCTAAATGATTTTCCAGGATTGTCCAGCAGGCTTTTAAAGCTAACCCCCTGAACACTTTCCGGAATTTTGGCTGACGCGAGCGCTAACAAAGTTGGAGCAATATCGATGGAACTTACCAGGCTCTGACACACCCTCTCCTTTTCCCCAATTCCTTTGGGCCAATAGATGATAAACGGCGTTTTCATTCCTCGATCATTGACCCTGGTTTTGCTGTGAGGGAAAGGCCGTCCATTATCAGCCATCACCACGATGATCGTATTTTCCAGGACTTTTTGTTTGCGCAGTTCATCCATAACTAATCCAATATTATGATCGAACCTTGCAATCTCATCGTAATATTTGGCCAAATCACTTTTTGTACCTTTTGCATCGGCGAGATAAAACGGTGGAGTTACATTAGCAGGATTGTGAGTTCCTGAGAATTCGTTAGTCCCCCATGGTCGATGCGCATCGTACGAAGCATACCACATCATAAAAGGTTTTTCCTTTGGCCGGTCCTGAAGCGTTTTTATCCAAAGTTCTTCCCCTCCGTCACCGTTTAATCTGGCATCCTGATTAGTTAAATCAAATCCGCGAAGTGCATATTTCCCCATATGAAATTTACCAGCCTGAGCAGTGTAATACCCTTGCTGTTTCAGAATTTCAGTGAATGAAACCATTTCGAGTGGAGGTTCCGTGTGCAATTCAGCAGCTCCTGTGTTGTGCGGATATCTTCCCGTGATAATACTATTACGGCTTGGACTGCATGAACTGGCCGTCAGAAAAAAGTTGGTAAATCGGATTCCATTGGAAGCCAGACGATCAATATTGGGTGTCATAACCTCTTTGTTCCCGTAACAACCCAAATCATTCCAACTGACATCATCGGCCAGAAACAAGATGATGTCAGGTTTCTCCTGTGCATGAGCAACCGTTGAAAATGCAGCAAACCCTAACAAGCAAAGTGATTTCATAATTTCAAAATTAGTTTTTTAGTTTTACTTACCCTTTAAGACAGTAGTTAAATTATACATATTCCACTTGTTTAGTGTAACATTATCCTTTTCTCCTAAATCGAAATAATCTATTCTTTCAAAAACTTGCTTTGGATAACCCGGCCTTGCGCATCTTTTAGATTTATGATGTACAAGCCACTAGTAAATCTACTTAGATTAACCCTCAACTGATTCGAGTTGATCCAATTGTTCTCAAATTGGAGTTTCCCATCTACTCCAAAGATTTTGATTTCGCGAATGATTTCGTTAGTAGTGATGTACAATTCGCTCGCGGCAGGGTTGGGATACAATTTAAACCCTTGCTTATCCGTGGTAGTTTTCAAGCCAGGAATAATTACTTCCTTGCCCGTTGCTATCGTCACCGCGGCTTTTTGAGTCCCAGATGTCAAATTAATTCTATCAAGGTTCACCGTTTGCCCCGATTTTTCTTTTACATATATATTAACATTCGTTGCATCTGCCGGTATCATCAGCGATGAAACAAATACGGCACAATCTGCTGATAACTCCATATCCGTGCAGGTACTTACACTGATGTTTTCGGTAAGGCCATGCCCTGTTACTTTAAAACTACCCGGAAGAGCTGTCAGAGTATCCACATTGGTTGTCAATGATGGAGTGAAGGCTGTTACCTGTCCTTCCATGGAAATATACCTCGATATGGCACCACTTGATAACAGTTCTATATCCCCTGTAACTTTCGTGCCGTTAGCTGTGCCACGAACAGGGGCAAAACGGACATACACTGAGAGGTTTGAAGCATTGGAAGCTACTGAAACAGAGTCTGAAAAATTAATATTATCGGTAGATACTTCATAACCTGTGGGTGAGGTTATTGCAATGTTCGCGGTAAGGCTTGCACCCCATACCGGAAAACTCCGCGATATAGATGTGGAATCTGCATCAACAGGGGTTTCGAAAACCATGTTTTCCTGATCAATGCGAATATTAGGATCAAGTGAGGAGACTTTAATATTATTTATTTCTACATAGTCTCCACCTCCTTCAATTCCTAACCTTCCCGGGTCGGTGATAGTGAGTGCGCTGGTTTGTATCTTTTGTACACCATTAACCAATAAAGTTATGGTAACGCCGTTCATTGTTATTTTCCAATCCTCATACTTCCCCACAGTAGGGCCTGCGGCACTACTAGTTGCTTTATTGGTAAAAATACCATCTTTTATATCACGCATCGAATCATAAGCGTCTATGCCAGCCATTAAGTCAACCTTACATTCACGTATCTCCCAGCGAGATTGGACATTGTTCCATCCTACCTGAATAAAAGCATAATTGGCCATAAGCGGACTAAAATCATCTATACCATTGCTTGTGGGAAAGGCATTAGCATCATTGTCGAAAGCATGCGGGTCCACGCGAAGGTAAAAGTAAAAATAACCCTGGTTGCTCACTTTATATTCCTTGATTTTTACCCGCGCTTCCACCTTTATGTTTTTCAATACAGGATAAGCTTGCAGAAAAGATTCGGTTAAGTGAGCGTTGTCATATTTACTTTCCATGCGGTAAACTCTATCAATTTTACCATTTGCGTCTTCATCTCTACTGTCGCTATCAAGTTGTATCTGCCACATGCCTTCTCCTATAGTGTTCCGGTTGTCTGTGTGAATTGTCATACCTGTCCATCCGGGGAGTAAATGTTCTCTGGAACGAGGGGCTGAAACTGTATCTGCTTCAAAATCTCTGTAATAAATGCAATCAGGATCATTGTCCGGACAATTTCTTGATATATTGGCATTTAATTTATCATCAGAAATCATATCCAATGGGTCGTTGACTGCTGTTATTGCAATATCATCAAAATATGCCTGAACACTGTCAGCAACAATAGCAATCCCTCCGGGGGACAATTTCGATACTAAAGCGGTTGCTTTTTCTACATTATCAACCAACAACCTTACTGTGTCGCCCATCACTTCAGCTTTTATGCAGTACCATTGGTTGGCGTTCAATTTTTGTACAGCAGATGCTGCCAGTTCAATGGTTTCGCCAATAAATGAGGTTTCCTGATTGGCACTTGTTGGATAAGTACTAACATCAGGCTGTCTGCGCGATATTTTCCATTTATCGTCTGAGAAATCATATCCTACCCTTAATGTTTGTACATCATAGTCATTCCTCAGGCTAAATGCAATTCCTCCGTAAGACAGGGAGGAAGGGTTAGTTATTAATTTGAATTTGGATTCAAAGTCAAAGTTTAGGTAATTGGAAACCCTGTAATCGATAATAGCATTTGCTGTTATTGGTGATTCCAGTACTTTGTTGCCATTATCGTTGCTTATTTCCCAATCGTTAAACTCAAGAGGGAGCCAGTCTGAAGATGTAGGAACACTACCCGCTGAGTAGTTTTCAAAATTTTCTGTAAACTCTCCCGCCAAGTCAATAAATTCGGATGGGTTTTTCCCATCGGATATTCTTTTGTTATTGCTATAATCATTGATATAGCTATAGATATCGTTGTAGCCACTCCTTATGCCGGCTGAAGCACTAATGGATGCCCCTGACGCGTGCCCATCAGGATACATGAAGCCATCTTCAATGTAGCATGGTGTTTGCCCTGAAAACACATCCCGGAGCCTGAAATCCTGAGGGTTACTTATTGCCGCATTCATAATTTTGAGATCATAAAAGCTTGTCATATCTACCGAATCTGAATAATTACCCCTAAAGAGCCACCACATTATTCCACCATCGTTATGTATAATGTGGAGTTTGCCATGGGCTATGTGGGTTAAGGGTACGTCGTGCAAATAATTTTGGGAAAACTCACCTCCATTATTCGGCATGATCAGATGAACCATCCCCATTTCACTTCCCCACATAGAAGCTCTTGAAAAGTCATTTCTCCGTGACTTTATTAACCTTCTTGCCATACGTTCGAGATTATCGAATTGCCCACTTGGACCTAAGTGCATCGCAAAGCCATTATTACCTTTAAAGTCATTGTAGTCAATAAAAACCCCACTTCCTTCTGCTACGGTAATACCGCTTCCCCCAAGGTATTCTATCCCCGTTTTATAAAAAAAGTTGTCAGCCACATTAATATTCCATTCACCATCACCTTTAGCAGGAGTATGGTTTGTTGCGGCATCAACTAATATACCGGTACTGCTTATCTCAGTAAAAATATTCCCTGCAATATGTATGTCGTGGTTGCCAATGTTCAATGAAACACCGTTTGAACCAATGTCACGGAACAAGTTACGCTCCATAACAATATGGTGTGCATGGTACATCTCAATGCAATTTTTCATGATCGTCCCTACGCCTTTAGCGGATTGCATAACACGGTAATACCCGCCAATACGCTCAATAATCCCTTCATCGCTGGCACGAAGAAATGTGTTGTGCGAAAACTGCAGTCCGAAAAATTTAATATGGTGTGCCTTATTGAGTTCTATGACAGTCTCTAATTTAGGTGCCACCACATCAATGGTTGACATATTTTCACCTGTCGCAGGTTTGTAATAAACCTTATCCAAAGTTTCATCTAAAAACCATTCCCGTTCTGCATCTAAAAAGCTAAAAGCATTCTCAAGATAATAGTCGGTCTTGATACCAGCTCGGGCATCCGTATCAAAAGCTAAACCTCTGTAGCTTAACCTGGCCATGTTACCACCAATATCAGTAAAGGTATCTACAAGATAACACCTGCCGTTGAAGTTTGCCATATTAAACAACTCTACTTTCTGAAGTTCGGAGGCAGACATATTTTGTACCACAGATACAGGCACCTCTGCTTCATTTTTAACAGGTAAATATAAAGCCCCATCTTTTGTAGCATTTAGATTGAACCAGTAATTGTCAAAGTCAACGTCATCCGGTGTTGCGTCAGCACCCGTATCAATATTGGGTATGCGGGCACGGATGGCTCGCTGAATACGGCCAGTGTTGCTGGCAACATACAATTGCCTGAAACGAAAACCATCGGTTACCGGAGCCTCATATATCCCATCACTGTTGCTATCGGTCCATCCGGTGATTGGTATCCCTCCACTGATAACAGGTAATTGCCCGTCAACATTGCGGAAGATTACATAATGTCCATTTTGCCCTGAATGTGCTTCGGTTAATGTGATGGTTTGGTCCACCTGGTAACGCCCTCCATAGAGGTACACGACTATATCGCCACCCATTCTGGCAGTTGAGGCAGATACAAGGTTCAATACCTCAGTTAAGGAACCGGGGCTACCTTGTGTACATGCTGACCCTGACCCGCCAGGAGAAGCATAAAAGACTGTTTGTACTCCACCCTGGCCATTTACCGGAGTACATTCAATCAGAACAAATAGTAATATTGACACTATTTGCAACAACTTTCTTTGTAAAACTTTTTTAATAATATTAAATTTTAGTCAGGACTAAATTCTGCCGATTCCCTTTCCCATTTTCCAATTCATCAACGCTAATCGCATTGACCGATTTCAAATAACCATCCAGCTTTAATTCGAGCGACTTTGATTTTTCCGTTTCCTGTTTCGACAAATCCTTTTGTTCACCGATATCATTCGATAAATCAAAAAGCTGCACCTTACCGCTGTCCAAATATTTAATTAACTTAAATTTCCCATCTCTGATTGCCGAATGCGGCGACTTGATACCTGCTCCACCGGCATAAGGACGGTGGAAATAAAGAGCTCTATCTTTATATTTTGTTCCCCCTTCAAATAATGGTTTTATTGATTGACCATCCAGGTTAGCAGGCAATTCCCCTTTATATTTAACAAGGTCAGCAATAGTCGGAAGAATATCGTAAGTTATTACAGGTGTATCGCAAAAAGTATTAGGTTTGATACCGGGTCCTTTAACCATAAATGGTACTCGTACTCCCCCTTCAAACAGATCCCATTTTCCTCTTTGTAAGGGAAGGTTATATCCCATCCCGTTTTTTGTCTCTTTTTCGTGGCTGTCAGGTGGAAAGAATGGTACACCGCCGTTATCGGACAGGAAAAAGATATAGGTATTATTGCTCAGACCTAATTCTTCCACCTTTGCTAAAAGTTTTCCAATTGATTGGTCCAAATCATATAGCATCGCTGCAAAAGTGGACAAATTGTGTTTTTCACCTTTCGGCAAGGCCTCAAATTTGGAATATGACTCTGGGGTACAGATGATTTTTTCGTGAACGGCATAATGAGAAAGTTGTAAAAAGAAAGGCTTGTTTTGAGCTTTCTGTTCCTCTATAAAGCGGATGGAACGGTCGGTCAGCGAAAAAACCAATTTGGGATCATCCTGCTTATTCACCTCCAACCATGTACTATTCTTCGACCAACCGCCTTGTTTATTGCTCGTTTGCCCATCACTGAAGTCATAACCCATAACGGAAGGATCGCAACCAATATGCCATTTGCCGAAATGAGCTGTGGCATAAGATGGATTTGCTGCTTTAATCATTTTTGCCAATGAAAATATCGTTTCATGATTGATATGTAAGGTGGGTTGTCCTACTTTTACCATGTTGATACGGGCGGGCGTTTGACCGGTTTGTATGCTGTAACGTGAAGGGGCACAAACAGCAGCTGCCGCATAACCGTTCGTAAAACGGACACTTTGGGAAGCCAATCTTTCAAGATTGGGCGTTTGATGAAAGTCGCTCTTCGAATCGGGGACTTTGTTGTCCATTACAGTTGACAATGATGACCAACCCAGGTCGTCGGCCAGAATGAGGATAATATTGGGCGTTTTACTCTGTGAAAAACCCAAAAAGGAAGATAGCAACATCCCTCCTGTAAGGCAACAGTGATTTGTTTTCATTTAGACTATTTTATCTTTTAATCATTTCATGTTTCACCTATCCGTTTTGGTGGTCAAAAATTGAAAATATCTCCTTTGTTGAGTGTTACATATTCATCGCCCTGCTCTCCTAATACGGGTCTGTTTGTATTCAGCCAATCTTTCATGGATGTGGGTAATATACAATTACTATTGGCTATCTCGAAAGTATTAACCTGTACCGTTTTATCATTATCCGGATTTTTATACCAAGGGAACGGCTCGCCTAAAATACTCCATTTAAACAACTGCTCAATAACTCCTTGAAAATTTGCGCCTTGAGGTGTTTTGGCTGTCCAAAAATCATAACCTGCATATCGGGCCATCTCTAAAGATTGGACTGTAGTGGTCATTGCTAAATAACTATATGTTAATCCCTTACGACCTAATTCCCGGACAGCCTCCAACGGGAGATAAACTCCATTGGAATCATTCGCCAATTTCCATGAAGTTCCAAAGCTTGCTACTTTCCCGGTCGAATTCGCTTTATAATAGGAGAGCAACTCATTGAGCGATTCTTCTAATAATTCCCGGTCTTCAAAAACTACGGCAGCAGCCATGCACCCTACGACTCCGGCATCAGCCCAGTTATTCAGCTTGGTACGCATAACATCAATGGTATTCACAAGGCACTGCTCCTTCCACCATCTCTTAAATAGAAAACGATCTTCTTGTTTCCAACCCTCATAATCATTCAATAAATCGGCCGAGTAAAGCATTGGCGTAAACCATGCACCAAGCTGCAAATAAATACTTTTTCCTGTAAACGCCGTATTCTTTCTTGCCCACGTATTCAAAACTTCAACAGCCTTGATAGCGTATTTTTCATTCCCGGTATAGGTATAGGCCAACGCGGAAGTATAAGCTGCACTGCAGCTTCTCCACAGCGAATCTCTTAGTTCCGGATCACCTTTGGAAATATAAAAAGTATCAGGTGGATTTGGCAAAAAGGTTTGTAGAGAATCGGCAGCCAATATCAGCTTTTTGAAAGCTGTTGCCTGGGGTTCAACTCCATTTTTAATTCGATCCTTTACTATAGCAATCTCTTTTGCAGAAGTCACGGTCATTGGATGTTGAAATTTAAAATCTTTTGCCAAAGTAATAAGATCTTCATTGCCGGTTATTTCCACCTGACTAAATCCAACAAGACAAATAAATAATAGGATTATTGATAATTTGAGTTCCATCGCATATAATTTTGCTTTGATTAAATCGAGTATTCCACAAGTTTCTTCAATTTCATTATCATTCCGTTGTATGTTTTTGAAATCTTGCTCATTTTATAATTTATTCCAATCAGAAAGAGGTTTCATCAAATCGGAATTAAGTTGTGGTACCTCTTTTTTAGAACACATTTGAACCTCAATAACACATTTAGTAATATTTGGAAGAACGATAACTAATTTCTGTACATCCTTATTGTTCTTTTGTAATTTTGGAATATTCTCTTTTGGAAATTTTTCGTTCTGAATAGCTTTACTGATCTCGAATCGGGCATTGGAAGGACTTGCAATTTTCACATACATAGTTTTTCCATTCTCAATAATTTCAGCAGTATTATTCCCAATCAAATTTATAGTTTTATTCAAAGAATGCATGTTCCAAACCACGGTTCCGGCATTTTTTAATTCTATCTCATCCCTTACAAGAAAAAATCCTTCTTTTTTAAAGAGTTTTACTCCTCTTTGTGCTTTTAAAGCATCCCTGTTGTATACTTCTGACAGATCACTTATCGAATATGAAACCTCATCGCCACTATAATAAGCGATAATTGGGGCATTGGCTTTAAGGTTTTGTCCAGCATACTCATCCGGATTGATTACGAATAAATTGTGTCCTTCAGTTCTGCAACGGTAAGCAAAATGATGACGATTCGGAATATCATAACTCTCGGAGCCCAATTCGCAGGCCCATCGTATGCCCTGAAAATCAAAAATAAAATTACCAGCATCAGAATGGCCATGGTTTACATCCACCTTACCATTGTGAAAGCAGACAAAGGCTTCATCATCGTCCCAGGAATTTCGAAATGTAACTGTTTCAATATTTTTAAGGTGAATATCTTGCGGAATCTTTAATTGAGATAGATTATTAACATTAAAGTCAACAAAGGAAGGATTGAACCATAAGATATCATAAAAATCTGCCTCTCCTTTTTTATTATCAAGATAGCGCAAGGTGGCTAATTGAGCCCTCTTGTTTGCATCGGGAATATATCGAGCGAAAAAGGAGTAGAGTGGTGTGCTAAAGTTAACACGTACAGCACAATCTCCAAAATTTGCATTACCTACTCTTGGATTTAACGAATTTATTGGATAAAATCCTGTCCCGGCAATTCCAGGCCTCCCTTTGCAATAGCCTAAATCGCCGCCCATAGCTGACTCCAACGAGGCAATAATACGTGAAAAATAACGGAAACAATAATCCCAATAAACGAAACCCTCGTACCAACCGCCATCAGGATAAATTGATGGATAAAGATGTTCTAAAGATACAAATGCCCTTTCAAGTAGCTCAAAACTATATGGATATTCGGTCCCCAGTGCTATTGCCGACATTACGACACCCCCATTGCAAACCGCATTCCAATTGTGGTCGCAGGAAGGCCAAAAAGCTTCTGTTTTTCCATCATAATCAGTCATGGCCTCTTTCAGCCCCTTTTCATGCATCGCTATGCGCATCGCTTCCCGTTGTCCCCCGGATAAAGCATCATAAAACCAATCATAGGCAATGGCAAGTGCGCTGCACATTTCCGATGTCCCCAATTCATAATTGCGTTTACTGCTTTTCCAGGTACCAAATGCCAAGACTTTTTGAATTTCAGCCCAGGCGCGATCGGCATATTTTTTATCCTTTGTAATTAAATAAGTAAAACCCAAATTGGACATCCGGGCCAACATATCCCTTGATACCTGTAAATTTTCCCGGGCTACTACCCATTTTGCATTTTCATTTGATTCAATCAGTGGTTTAGTCAAAAGGGAGTCGGCTGCTTTTTTTACGTTTGAAAATGCTATAGCTGCAATATCATTTGGCTGGTTATCCGAAATCCGTTTTCTTATCATATCAAGCTCGGATGCCCGAAAAAAGAGCAAGGGATGTTCCAACCCCGGATTGTTTTTCAAATAAATACTTTTCAATTGAGCTGCAGTGAAGGTCGTCTTTGTAGTTTCTCCTTTACCGGAAAGGATAAAAGTAAAGAGAATACAATATATTAACGAGAATTTCTTCATAAAAAAATAATTTGTTTTTGATTGCAGGATAATACTTCAACTTGTAACTTCCAGACATAATTGTGTATAAAGAATATGCTCGTTATATTGGGGAAAAATTAAGAAACAACAGGCTGCAAGTCGAAAATTACAATACAGCCTGTTATTTATCTAATTTACAGCATATCTTTTTATGCTCACAACCATTTTTTTATTAGTGTTATCGACAGAATTTACAAAAATAAAAGCTTTGTATTTGCCGTCACCTGTGAATAGAAAAGCGCCAAAGGGATTGGCCATGGCATAAACGAAGTTTTCTTCATTATTATCAACGATTAAGGTTTCAAAATCCAAATCATCAATAAATTGAGAATACGGACTACCCAATTGCCCATCCCTTATATCTCTGCGTTTAGAAACTTTGGTCGAATTGGTCGATCCAACCGGGACAGGAACACCATACAAATAATCGGGTAAAGTGGCCGGGCTCACCAGTGAATGACCTATACCGGCAATAGTGCTATAAAAATAAATGAGATCAATTTCGCCTGCCAGATTATTTGCCAGTACATCTGCCATCGTGAATACTTTCATTTGCTTGATCGACAAATAACAAGCTCCACCGTTGGTAAGTGTAATATTAGGCTGCAAATCCATTTTTGAGATTTTGTATTCAGGAGAGGAGAATGAAACAATCTCTCCATTATCTGCTTTACACGAAAATTGAAATGAAACATTCTTTTCTCTGGCCTCCTCGGGAATTACATAATAATACCGAAGAGTGGCAGCACACGTATCAATAAAAACTGCATTCGAATTTTTGCCATCTGTCAGGCAATCTGTGGCTACTGTAACCGGAATATCATTTCCCCCTTTATCCGTGTACCAAGAAGAGGGTCCAAATCTTGTGTTAGGTGCCCCGGGTATTGAGGCTTCAACTTCTGCTGAAACCAACTTTCCTTCTGGAATAGCCATCGCGTAAGCGAACTCTATTGTGTTATTTACAATATTGGGCCCAATAGTTTTTTTTATTAAATCATTTTTCAATGTCGTTAAATCCTCCTTTTTGCAAGAGATTGCAATAACCAGGAATGACAACAACAAGAACCAATTAATATATCTGCGTTGCATAATTTAATATTTTTAGGGTTTGAGTTGAACTGTAATTACTATCTTGTACGTTTTCTTTACCTCCCGGTTCCCCGAGATTACGGTATAGGTCAGGGGATTCAGCAAATCTGAAAAATCTGTCCAGGCACCCATTTTCGGTGTTACAACAGCATCCTGGGCAAGCGAACAATAGGGCTTCAGAACTTTCAAATTTGTACCATATTTTACTGTTGCCGCTACAATCCCTATATTAGGATCAGTAATCGTATCAATTGCGGCCAGGCCCATAATTACGGTGGCATGAGCTTCATCCAGCAGGTCGAACATTGTCATATAAGATTCTGCCCGGGTGGTAATCAGTAGTTCGTTTTCATCCAGGGGATAACTGCATGCTCCTGCCACCATGGCTAATAAAGCAATTGCTATTTTTATATAATTCTTCATTGTTTTATAATTTATTAATTGTGTTGTCATAAATCATTAATACCAGCAGGTGTTTTGCGTCAGGTTTGGATTTCGTTCACGTTCTGAAAGTGGAATCCGGTTAATATAATACTGTTCAAAATCGCGGTCAGAAGCAGCCATAAAGTTATCAACTACACGGATTCCCCATGAACTATAGAGTGTTATGCCAGCACTACCGGTAACGCTCCAAATCTCTTTTGCTGTGTGCCAGCGGCGGATGTCAAAGAAACGATGTCCTTCGGTAGCCAATTCCACAATACGTTCCTGTTCAATGGCTTCAAAAAATGAATCAACACCTCCTGTATATTTTGAAAGCAAAACAGGTAATCCGCCGCGATACCGAACTTTATTGACTAAATCAATGGCTTTTGGGGTAGGACCATTAGCAAAGTTCGAAGCTTCGGCATACATCAAATAAACATCGGCCAACCGCATTAAGTAGAAGTCCTGAGGACCATCAGTTCTTCCACCAAGTCCTGCCTGATAACGTATCCATTTGCGATAGATATAACCTGTTTTGTTTCCCTGAGCATTAATGTAGTTAACACCATCGTTTTTCCCGAATAAAAGAGGAATACTATCTCCAACAATTTCACCGGAATTATCCACAAAAATTAGTTTCTGACTATCCCATATCATCGTTGCGCGCATCCTATAATCGCGCCCCTCGTAGGATTTACTATTACAGGCACCATTCACAATTGTTGCTCCTTGCTTCAGAACCAGCTTAAATGTTGCAAAATCGCCTGTTTTAGTGAGTTGATAACGATCGGCCAATAAGTTAGTTGGTGATACTCTTCCCTGACCTCCAAAATTATTCCTGGTTCCAAATTCCCGCATCATAATTTCTCCCTGGCTTAATTCAGGCCCGACATGGCATACAGCGAAAATGATTTCACGATCATTTTCATTATCGGGTTGGAACAAATAGAAATAGTTGGGATCATTAGACAGCCCAGGGGCGCCATTCCGAAAAAGCGTTAATCCAAAATCATCAATTACATGTGCAAAATCGGATGCAGCTTCATTATAAGCGCTTACGGCTTCTTCTGCATCAGGTGTGAAAGTTGTCAACTCCGGCCAACCAAATTTGTTCCACGAAGCCCAAAAGAGTTGCAACTTACCTCTATACCCGTAAGCAGCTGCTTTAGTTGCCCGTCCCGGTGTATTTGTTGCAGGCAATTTATCGACGGCTGACGTAAAATCTTCATATATTTTATCATGAATTTCATTTATAGGTGTTCTGGAAAGCGTAATCGCTTCAATATCACTATAAATTTTATCAAGATAAGGAACGTCACCCCACATTTGAATCAGCCGGAAATAAGCCAATCCACGTAAGAACCGGGTTTCAGCAAGGATTATTCCCAGGTTGCTTTTATCAATTGCTGATTCTGTACCTGCAATCATTCTTTCTAAATTCTCAATCGTATAGTTGGCATGATTAACTGCTGCATAACAGCTGTTCCACATAAAGTCAAAACCGCTCCCCATTCCTTTTCCGGGACTATAAGCTCCAGGACCATCAACATTGCCCGAAAATTGGAATTCACCTGCTCCATCGAAATAATAATCATATTCAAAAATTGTTCTTATATCTGTATAAACTCCGGTAAGAGCAAAAAGTGCATCATCATTGGTTTTCCAGAAAGCATCTTTGCCAAGCTGAGTTGTTGGTTCCTGATCAAGCAGGTCCTTAACGCAAGAGACAGAAAATAGCGTCAATCCAGCTAACAATATTATTATAATCAGATTTGATTTTATTTGTTTCATAATGTCAATAATTTTTAGAATCCAATATTAATACCTAAAGAGAACGATTTTAAAAGAGGGTATAAGTCGGTATCATTTCCTGCTTTTTCAGGATCAATACCCTTAAAGGAAGTAATAGTAAAGATATTTTCTCCCGACAAATAAAGTCTCACGTTGTCAGAACTTATTTTGTCCAATAACCTTTTGGGCAGGTTATAACCAATTTGTACATTTTTCAAACGTACATAACTCATATCCTGCAACGCAAAAGTAGTATTATCTTCACTGGCTCCCCTTTGTCCTGATGAAACCACAAGGCGAGGTAATTGAGCCTCACGGTTTTCCAGTGACCAAGTATTGTAGAATTGATTTTCGGTGTATGAAACCAGGTAAGGCTGTGTACTGACTGAATTCCACCTTTCAAGCCAAAAACTTTTACGCCCGGTTGCACCACTAAATACCATTGAAAGATCAAACCCTTTCCATGAGGCGCTCATATTCAATCCAAAGTTAGTGGATGGGCGATCGAGTTGAACTTTTGGCAAGGCTTTTCTGTCTTCACCGGTAATTTGTCCGTCACCGTTCAGGTCCTCTTTGAGTACATCACCAGGAGCGAAATACTGACCCTGATAAGGCGCATTGTAAATATCAGTCCAGGTTTGGGCAATTCCTCCTGATACGTAGGTGTATATGAAATGGTATGGCATATCCAGGTATACATCACCCTTACTTAAAAACTCGCTCCACTTCTCCAGACGGTTTTGATTGTATGAAACGTTAAAATTTATTGTGTAATTGAAATCACGTATTTTATCTCTCCAAGTGAAGTTCCCCTCAGCACCTCTGTTTCTTAAATTTCCGATATTGCGATTTGGCGCATTATATCCTGAAAGTAAAGTAGAAAGATCAGACGGACGGATCATACCGGTAGTTAAACGGTCGTAGTAATCTATTTCGGTGGTCAACCGGCTGTTGAGAAAGCCCAGATCCAAACCAAAGTTTATAACATTTGTCGATTCCCAGCTAAAATCCGGATTAATCATATCCTTCATCGTAAATCCCTTAGATACACCACCACCAAAAGTATAATTCGACTGGGCCATGGTTTCTTTCTGCTCATAGCGGCCAACCCCGGAGTTATTCCCCAATCCTCCATAAGAGAGTCGGAATTTTCCACTGGACAAGGATATTTTTTCTGCCAGCGAACGAATAAATGACTCTTCTGTAAAACGCCAACCCAATGCTGCCGACGGGAAGAAGCCATATTGATATCCCGGAAAGAATTTCGATGACCCATCATAACGGCAGTTGAGTTCCAATAAATATTTGTCGTAAGCAGTATAGTTTAACCGGCCGATGTATGAACGAAGCCCCTCTGCTGATGAGTTGCCACCTGCAGTTTGAATATCCTGTAATGCAGCGTCTATTTCGCTTAAGCTAGGATGAATACGATCAAGCCTGGAACCTGACAAATTCCTATTGTTCCAATACTCTTCACTATACACAAAGAGCGCATTGATATTGTGGTTTTTAGCAATTTTTTTCACGTAAGAAATACGGCCATTTAATTGTGTCTTATAGCCGGTATTTATCACGTTGTCGATTCCTGTATTGTCTGCAATTACTTGTTTAATGAGCAATCCGCTCTGGATATTATATACAGAGTAAGGCATCATCCAACTTTTAGAAAATTGATTATAATAGCGCAAAGAATAATCAGCCCGGGCTTTCAATCCTTTTATAATTTCCCATTCCAAAAACATGGTGCCGTTCAATTCCTGGCGTGTGTCGAGATTATATCTGGTATTAAAGTCCGCGACCGGATTGCTTGCATTAGGACCTTCATTGTAAGCCATTGCACCACCCCAATTCCCGGTTTCAGGATCTTGCGGATACACACCTGCTATAGCACTTATAAGATTAGATCCAGGAGAACTACCACCAGTGCTTAAAAACCCTTGTGCAAAAGGGTATGATTGTTTGCTCCAGTTGCCATCCATACGGGCTCCAATAGACAGATTATTAAGGATTTTTGATTCCAGATTTAACCGTATATTGTAACGACTATAATCATTTTTTATCTGCAATCCCTTCTCGTCCAGCGTTCCAACAGAAAGAAAGAAACTGGTCTTTTCATTACCTCCCGATGCCGATACATTGTTATTTCTTACCACACCATTACGCATTATCAACGACCACCAGTCTGTATTCGGATAGTAAACCGGATTAATATAACTTAACGCCATCCACTGTTCTATGGTTCCGTCACGATAATTTTTTGGAATACCGCCCACTAATGCTGAATTATTCAGCATGTTCATTGAACGCGGATAATCGACCATGAAATTATAGAAATTGGTTGGCTGAGTAACCGCATAAGAACTCGAAAAGTTGATACTAGTTTTTTCCTTCGTTTTACCCGTTTTAGTTGTAACCAATATAACCCCGTTTGCTGCCCGAGAACCATAAATGGCAGCCGATGAGGCATCTTTTAGCACTGAAATACTCTCAATATCATTCATATTGAGTCGATTAATATCTATATCCGGCATTCCGTCAACTACCACAAGGGGTGACGAATTATTGACAGAACCCAAACCACGAATAATCAGGGTTGAATTGTTGTTACCTGCCATACCCGTATTCTGGTTTACAGCAAGTCCCGGAATCATTGCTGACAGACTGGACGAAACATTTGTTAATGCACGGCTGGTAATCTTTTCATCAAAGTTAACAGCAGCTACCGCTCCGGTAAGGTTCACTTTCCTCTGTGTTCCATAACCAACTACCACTACTTCCTTTAGTCCGATGGCTTCCACTTTCAATACAACATCAATTAATATCCTGCCTTCTGATGGAATTTCCTGTGTTGCCATTCCTACAAAAGAAAAGCTCAGTATGGCGTTTTCAGGAACATTCATTAATGAGTATTTACCTGCCGCATCTGTAAGAACACCGGTAGTGGTTCCCTTAACCTGAACAGTTAGCCCTGGTAAGGGGTTTCCATTTTCATCGGTAACAGTACCGGTTATCTTCAACTGCTGCTGCATTGCATCAGACAATGCTGTTACATCACCCGGAGTAAGGATGATCTGTCTGTCATAAACCATATAATTCACCCCTGTACCTGAAAAGAGAGAGGTAAGGATATCGGATATTTTCTTATCTTCAATCGATAAAGAGACTTCCCTCTTTACATCAATCAATTTTGCATTGAAGAGGAAATAGAATTCACTATTGCTTTCGATTTCCTCCAGAACATTAGCTATAGAGACATTGTTTAAGTTCAGGGTGAGCTTAGTGTTTTGTGAGTACGTATCATTAGCATAAGCCTGAAAAACTGTAATAAATATTAGCAACAAAGTATTTCTCATAAGCTTAAAGATTTTCCAGGAGTATATTTTTTTTATATAGCCTCCTGCATAAGAACAATTTTTTTTCATAAATTTGTTTGATTTAGTGAGTTAATACCATTGTTTTGACTTGCATTGGGAAACTGCTGAATTATAAGGAGAGCGTGACAGCGCTTTCCTTATTTTTTTGGTTTTAATTTGTTACCATAGGCGTTAGATTTTAAGGTAAGTAATTTGGGTTATTTATTAGTCCAAAGTCCGATTCTTCCGACTTCTGGCTTCCGGCTTTAATGTATTTGACACGAATTAATTTCATCTTCTATAGTATATCTCGATCTTCCTTTTTTCGAATGTTCCATCGGGTTTTCTTTCCCTTTCAATATCCCTGTATCTTATAGGTGCAGTAAATCGAAGAAGCCTTAGCACTTCTTCCAGGGTTTCCTCTTTAAAAGTTCCATAATAAATATAAGAGTGAAGCAATTCATCTTTAATAACGATATTAACATTATACCACCGGTTTAGTTTGCGTACAACCTCATCAAATGGTTCATATTTGAATGTTAGTTTGCCTTCTGTCCAGGAAAGCCTTTCTGTACTGTTAATGGATAAAATTTTACTTGAATCTGAAAGGGAATTATATATACATGATTCATTGGGTTTCAATATTCCTATACTTTTTATGATGTTATTTGTTTTCTTATATACTTCAACTTTCCCTCTCTCAAGTGTAACTTCCGTTGTTTGCTCATCAGCATAGGCCATAACATTAAATGAAGTTCCGAATACTTTAATATCAATATTCCCGGTTGCAACGACAAAAGGCTTTTTAGGATTTGAAATCACATTAAAATAGGCTTCTCCGGTAAGTTTCACATCTCTGACCTGGCCTCCAAACTGTGTCGGGAATCTCAAAGATGAACCTCCGTTCAACCTTCCTGTTGAACCATCCGGCAGATAAAAGTTTGTTCTTGTACCATATGGCGCATAAATTTCAGAGTAAGATTGTAAATTCCCGGTTGAAATATTTTGCATATAATAAAGCAAAGAAGCAACTAATAATGGTATAAATAAGATGGCCGAGATCCTTGTTAAATAATTAACAACCCGGATCTTTGGTTTGGGTTTAGTTAAGAAAATTGCTTCTTCAATCTTGATTTGATGATGAATATGGTCGAGGATATGAGCCCCACTGTATCCTTTAACATTTGGTTTCAAGGGTATTTCATCCCAAAACTGAAGGGATTTTTCATTCAATTCATGCTCCATGTCAGTATCGGTAAACAATTGGTTGATAATACATTTATCTCCGTCGGAACCATTCTCTTTCAGATATCTAAATAATATTTTAATATCTTTTTTTTCTTTACTATTTTGCATTGTACTCTTTTTCTTAAACATAATGAAGCTAAAAGGTGAAAACCTTCCAGTTTCATTTCACCTAACCTAAACTAACCTGACTGACAATAATATCCCGCAGAGAGTCTATCTTCCCAAATAGTAAGCTAATTTATAATCAATCTAATTAATCCTACTTTAACAGATTAGAAAAATACTTGAACCAGGAAACAGATTATTCCCTTATTTTAAAAATAGCCAGAACAAAAGAACAGACAACATACCTCCTCTAACAAAAGATTTTCTCAGGGAACTTTTTGCCATTGTAAGATAATTTTCAACTGTCTTTTTTGAAATATTCAGTTCAAGAGCGATTTGTTCACTGTTAAGTTGTTCTTTTATGCTTAAAAGCAATATGTTTTTTTGTCGGGTTGGCAATTTTTCGATTAGTAAATTCGCCTTTTCAAACAGATCATTATATTCAATCTCAATGTTTGTGGTGTTGTCTTCAATAATAATGTTTTGCAGTACCTCTTCTAACTGCTTTTTATCCGATGCCTGTTTCCGGAATTTTTTACAGGTTGCATTATAAGTAATTTTAAAAAGATACTTGCTGAAGACATAATATTCATTGATCTGGTCCCGGCACCTCCAGAGATTCATGAATACTTCCTGAACAACATCTTCAGCTTCTTCTTTATTTTTTAAATAACTTATCGCGAAGTAGTAAACCTTTTTATTGTATTTTTTAAAAATATAATCAAAAGATAAAACATCACCTTTTTTGAGTTTATTTATAATCAACTTATCATCAGAATACTGGATCATTGTGGATAAGGTGTTACCAGAACAAATGTAGTGTTTTACAAATAAACAAAGAAGCCCATTAGTATTTGGATTCAAACGTGAGTAATATGTGCCAGGCAAAGCAGCTTTCAATACAGGATTGCTTTTCGTAATAATAAAATAATTACCATTTGCAGTAAATCTATCAGGATAAAGCTGACCGGGATGAAGAAACAATTTCACTGGCAACCCACGTTATAAGCAAGGCAGTATTTCCCGGTTCGGAACTAAAAGCCATATCATTAATAAAAGAGAACCCTGCTGTTCACGAAATAACGGGGTACGATAAAGAGAAAATAACGAAAGATGCTGCAGGGTCATTCTTGTTTCTTGTTTGCCGGAACCGTATATTTGTATTTAACAGACAGCTATTTTAAATGGAAGGCAATATTTTATCTCCCAGAGAGATAAGACGGTACAGTAAGCAGATCATGATCCCTGAAATCGGTATTACAGGCCAGGAAAAGCTGAAACAGGCAAAAGTTCTTGTGGTGGGCGCCGGCGGACTTGGGTGTCCTGTTCTACAGTATCTGGCCGTTGCTGGTGTGGGAAAAATTGCGATAGCTGAATTTGACATGGTTGATGAGACAAATCTTCAAAGACAGGTATTGTACGGGACGTCTGATGTGGGAAAACTTAAATCAGTTATAGCTAAAAACCGGCTTGAACATCTTAATTCTCTTTTAGATTTCAAAATATTCAATATCCGGCTTGATGCCTCAAATTCTCTGAACATTTTAAAGAATTTCGATGTAATTGTTGATGCCACAGATAACCTCGAAACAAGATACGTTATTAACGATTCCTGCGTTATCCTCAATAAGCCAATGGTTCATGGTTCAATATATAAATATGAAGGTGTAATTTCTGTTTTCAACTATAAAAGAGGACCAACCTACAGGTGCTATAATCCTTCCGCAATAAATAAAGAGTTTAAAACCCCACAACCTTCCCAGGTTGGATTACTTGGTGTTCTTCCGGGGATAACCGGAACTTATATGGCTAATGAGGTAATAAAAATAATTACTGAAACTGGCGATATTCTGAGTGGGAAGGTCCTGTTAATTAATATTTGCAATAATACTTTTAATACATTTTCTGTAAATAACATCCCTGAGAATCATAATATACAAGGGGTTGAAGGGTTGAAGGGAGGAAATTTTATTTAATCAAATGAAACTTACTTTGAAAATACTGAAACTGTTTGCAATACTGATTATCACAGTTTCAATTATCCTTTTCTCAGCCTCATTCCTGCTGCAGGATAAAGTTGCAGATATTCTCCTGAAAACGCTCAATAAGAATATCTTAACAAAACTGGATGTCGGATCTTTCAAATTATCGTTTTTGAGAAAATTCCCCAAAGCCTCTCTCGAGTTGAAAGATGTTCTCGTTCATTCTTCTTCCAATTTTAATTCTGCCGCATTCACCGGAATTAATACAGACACCCTCCTGGCAGCCAGGTTTTTGTCAGTCGAGTTTAAAATAACAGATATCCTGAAAGGTATTTACAACATAGAAAGGATTGGCGCCAAAGCCGGTAAAATGAACTTTTTTACCGATACTATCGGTCTCGGTAATTATGATATTTCGGTAAAAAACGAAAGCCCCGGGGATGATGATTTTATTATTGACCTCGAAAGAATTAACCTGACTGATATTAAAACTTATTACAACAACCTGGCAACCAGACTAATTATTAACGGGATAATAAAAAACGGCAGGCTTAAAAGCAGGATATCCGGTGATGATATCGATTTTACGGGAGGCGCTGAAATGCAAATAAACAGTTTTCAGCTATACAATACCAAAATCATAAAAACTATAGCTGCTGATCTTGATATTATACTGCAAAGCTCAAAAAGTGGCATCCTGGTCAAAAAGGGAACGTTACATGTTGAAAATTGGGATTTCGGGCTGGATGGGTTTATCTCTTCTGATAATATTCTTGATCTTAATATAACAGGCCATAATATTGATATCGGGAAGATCAGGAATTACTTACCTGAGAAATATCTGAGATTAGTCTCTGAATATAAACCGTCAGGAATATTGATAGTCAGAAGTAAGATCAAAGGGCTGTTAACACGGACATCTAATCCACATGTTGAGATAAACTGCCTTCTGAACGATGGTCATATTGTTTATGGGAAATCTGATTTAACCATTAATGATCTTTCATTTGCAGGATATTTTTCAAACGGATTAAAAAACCGCCCTGAAACAAGCTCAGTTTCAATCAAAGATATTAAAGCAAAACTTGGGTCGGCAGAATATACCGGGTCATTTACAATTACCGGATTTGATCAACACGGGGTTGAACTATTATTAAAAGGGAAGGTTTTCCCGGGAGAGCTGAAAGAGTTTTTCGACCTGAAGAATATTTCAACTGCCGGGGGCTCTATTGATCTTAATCTGAAGATGGCAGGCAATATAAGACATAAAAAGAAATATACATTATCCGATATCATTGACATGAAACCTGAAGCATCTCTGGTTTTTAACTCATTAAGTATCGGACTCAAAAACGATAAAATACTTTTTAACCAGGTAAATGGCGATTTGTCAATTTCCAATTCTATCCGGGCCTCCAATTTCCTGCTCACATATAAGGGCCAGAGAATAAAAATTGATGGTGAATTCAGCAATTTGCCCGAGTGGCTTACAGGCAGGCCGGTTCAGATGATTGCTTCTGCCGATGTTTCTTTCAGCAGATTAATCCCGGAACTCTTTATTAAAAATTCTCCCTCATCAGATACATCAACCCTGAAGAAAACCGCTTTTACACTGCCAGACGATATCAAACTTGATTTAAATTTTAAGATTGACAGTCTCACTTACAAATCATTTTCTTCATCGAAAATTGCAGGTACCCTGAATTATAAGCCCCGGTTATTAACTTTTAAAACGCTGAATATGCAAGCATTAAACGGCATGATCTCCGGTAATGGTTTCATAGTACTTAACAGCAATAAATCAGTTATTGCAAGAGGTAGTTTTAATGTCACTAACATTGATGTAAATAAAGCCTTCTCATCATTTCATAATTTCGGACAGGACTTTCTTAAGGCTGAGAATCTTGCAGGGACTCTTTCCGGTTCATTTTCACTTCTTCTTCCAATGGACTCCATGCTGAATCCCCAGATAAAATCAATTACTGCTGAAGGCAAATACCTCCTGGCCAACGGAGCTCTCATCAATTTTGAACCGGTAAAACAACTTTCTTCCTTTATTGAACTTTCAGAGCTCGAAAACATAAGTTTTGAGCAGCTTGAGAATGACTTTTTTATAAGAAACAATTTCCTGTATACCCCGCAGATGGATGTTAAATCGTCCGCTGTTGATTTGTTTGTGAACGGTAAGCATAGTTTCGATAATGATTATGAATATCATGTTAAGATGCTGTTGTCGGAAATCATGAGCAAGAAAAGAAAGGAAAACATAAGCAATGTTTCCGAATTCGGTGTTGTCGAAGACGATGGACTGGGTCGTACAACGCTGTTATTGAAAATAACGGGCAAAGGGGAAGATGTTAAAGTTGGATATGACATCAAGGCTGCAGGCAGTGAGATAAAGAACAATATCAAAACTGAAAGGCAGACACTTAAAAGTATTCTGAACCAGGAATATGGTTGGTTTAAAAACGATACCACGGCAAAGCAGAAACCGGCAGAGAAGAAATCGCGGTTCAGTATCACATGGGGAGAAACCGATAGTGTAAAAACGACACCCGCCTCTCCTGCTGTTAAAAGGGAGGGCTTTGTAAAGAGCTTATTTAAAAAAAATTAGTCGCCACGAAATCTTAAGGACATAACGACATAACATCATAACTACATAACATCATAACATGAATATATTTCGTCATAAAACTCTCTGGAAGCTCTTTTTGCTTCTTTTTGCAGTACTCATCGGTATGGGTTCTCTTATTTATACAGAGAACCTTGTCAGGAAACTTAAGACAGAGGAGAGAAAAAATGTCGGGTTGTGGGCTGAAGCTACAAGACTAATCCCCCTTTCTGATACAAGCCAGAACGTTGATTTTCTCTCTTCAATCATCGAGAATAATAATACTGTTCCGGTTATTCTGACTGATGAATCGGACATTATCATTTCTGCAAGAAATTTCGATGCTAAAAGGATAGTTGATCCAAAGTATATGAAAAAGAACCTCGTTAAAATAAAGGAGAAAAATAAACCAATAATAATAAATCTTGAAAATGGTCATTTCAATCTGATTTATTACAAGGACAGTATTATACTTACAATGCTGATTTTCTATCCCTACATACAACTGGGAATAATTATCCTTTTTATTCTTGTTTCATACCTGGCGTTCAGCTCATCGCGAAAAGCTGAACAAAACCAGCTCTGGGTCGGGATGTCGAAAGAAACTGCTCATCAGCTTGGAACACCAACATCATCGCTTGCCGGCTGGGTAGAAATTTTACAGCATAAACACCCCGAAATTTCAATTACCATGGAACTTGCCCGTGATGTTGAAAGGCTTGAAAAAGTGACTGAAAGGTTTTCCAGAATTGGATCAAAACCATCATTGACAAGCGAGAATATTGTTGACATAATTTCCCGCACTATTGATTATCTGAAATCAAGGACCTCATCAAAAGTTAGATTTATACCCGATTACAGCATCAATAAAGAGATAGTTGTCCCGGTAAATTCTGCCCTTTTTGAATGGGTCATTGAGAATGTTTCGAAGAATGCCATTGACGCGATGGAGGGAATCGGGGAGATAACTGTCCACATTACAGAGACAGAGAAAAATGCATTAATAGACATTTCAGATACAGGAAAGGGAATTCCAAAATCAGCATTCAATAAAATTTTCAACCCGGGCTTTACTACGAAGCATAGAGGATGGGGACTGGGTCTCTCCCTGGCAAAACGGATTATTGAGGAGTATCATAACGGACGCATCTTTGTCAGACATTCAGAGGTTGGTAAGGGCTCCTGTATCAGGATCGTTATGAACAAGTAAAAATTCTAATTGATAGATTTGCAACCCTTTATGAACAGGAAAGAAATTGAGATAATGGCCCCCGCGGGATCGTATGAATCGCTGATGGCAGCGATTCAGGGCGGTGCCGATTCCGTTTACTTCGGAGCCGAACAACTCAATATGAGAGCCGCTTCTTCAAATAATTTCACCATTGATGATCTTCGAAAGATTGCTTCAATCTGCCAAAAAAACGGCCTTAAAAGTTATATTACTGTCAATGTTGTTATTTATGACCACGAAATTGAACAGATGCACCGCATAATCGATGCTTCGGTTGAAAGTGGAATATCTGCTGTTATTGCTTCCGACCTTGCTGTAATCAATTATGCTTTCGCCTCCGGGATAGAGGTTCATCTTTCAACACAACTGAATATCACAAATATTGAAGCATTGAAATTCTATTCTCAATGGGCAGATGTAGCGGTATTGGCAAGGGAATTAAACATTGACCAGGTCAGATACATTTACAATAGCATAAGGGAGCAGAATATAAGAGGACCGCGAGGAGATCTTATCAAGATTGAGATGTTTGCGCATGGCGCTTTATGCATGGCCATTTCGGGGAAATGTTATTTAAGTCTTCATGAAAACAATAAATCGGCAAACAGGGGGGAATGTTACCAGACCTGCCGTAAATCGTATATTGCTACCGGCAAAGAATCAGGTTATGAACTTGAGGTTGATAATGAATATATTATGTCTCCCAAAGATCTCTGCACAATTGGATTTCTCGATAAACTGATTGAGGCAGGAGTAAGGGTTCTGAAAATAGAGGGAAGAGCCCGTTCAGCAGAATATGTCAGGGAGGTTTCATCGTGCTATAATGAGGCTGTCGGTGCAATCGAAAACGGAACATACGACAAAGGAAAAACTGATGCCTGGAGAAAGAGGCTTTCGATGGTTTTTAACCGAGGTTTCTGGGACGGTTACTATCTTGGTCAAAAGATGGGGGAATGGAACACAGGCTATGGTTCAAGTGCAACAAAAAGAAAAATTTATCTTGGAAAGATCACTAACTATTTTACAAAACTTAATGTTGCCGAGATCAAACTCGAGAATGGCGATCTTAATAAAGGTGATACTATTCTTATTACAGGTCCCACAACCGGAGTTGTTGAATATAATGTGGATGAGATACGTGTTGACCTTAAAGTGGCTGAAAAAGCCATGAAGGGAGAACTCTGTTCAATTAAAACACCTGATTATCTGAGAAGATCCGATAAGGTTTACAAATGGGTTGACTATAAAGAAGTTAGCCCCCTTTAGAGCCTGTCCCGCAAAGATGGAGTGGTTAGGGGCAAATTAAGTCCAGTTTATCTTACCTGCAGCATCAAGAATTTTCAAAGCGTTGGTTTCAATATCATCGGAATCGGTCTTAACATAAATGATATTCTTATTGCTTTTTTTCTTTAATCCAAACAGATAAGCCTTATCATAATAGTATAGGGTTATTTCAATTGCTTTTGCAAAATCCCCTTTTTCAACTGCATTGATTACATCTCTGGTTTTATCTCCTCCAAGACGCTTGCTAATCTTTAATACAGATTCTTTCAGAGATTCCGGGGGGTATGTTGAGTATTCTTCCAAAAGCCTGGGTAATCTTGTTTTAACATCCATCATGAGAATAATGGCCGGGGTATCCTGCATATTTAAATAAAAACTGTCCGCCATGAATACCGAACCAATATTCCGGCTTTCATCTTCAACCCATAATGGAAGATTTCTGTCTATCAGCTTCCATTCATCAAAAAGTATATTTGCAAACTGTTCCGTGGATGGTTGAGGCGGTTGGCCGAGAGATCCAAAAGCAGAGCCCTTGTGATTTGCAAGTCCCTCAAGATCGATGACCTGCTGGCCACTTCCATTTAAATATTTCAGAATATGTGTTTTGCTGCTTCCTGTCATTCCTCCAAGGACGATCATTTTTCTTTTCTCAGAAAGGCTCTCAAGAATATGATGACGGTACGACTTATATCCTCCATCCAGTACTTCTGTATCAATATCGCCCAATGAAAAGAGCCAGGCCATTGCTTCCGATCTCATGCCACCCCTCCAGCAATGGACCAGAAGTTTCCCGTTTTTTGCGATCTTCAGAGCCTGTTCAAGTTTGGAGGACATGGCAGGCGCTGTATGTTTCAGCCCCTCAAGGATTGCTGGTACACGTCCCTCTTTTTTATATGTTGTGCCAACAGACTCTCTCTCCCTATCATCGAAAAGGGGAATATTGACTGCTCCGGGGATATGCCCTGTGGTAAATTCAGAAGGAGACCTGACATCTGCAATCGGAGTGATTTCTGAAAGTTTCAGAAACCTCACTATATCAATTTTTTTTGTTGCAGGTAAGGCCATAAAAATTCAGGAATTAATTTACCGGAGCTATGCCGTTCAACCAGGCAGCTACTCTTTAAAATACTTTGCAAAGAGCTTTTTTAGATCTTCCATTCTGACAGGTTTAGAAATAAAATCTTTAATTCCCGACAGTTCGGCTTTTCTTTTAGATTCGGGCACGTTATCTGCTGTAAAGGCAACGATTAATATCGATTTATCATATTCAAGAATTTTTTGTGAAGATTCAAAACCGTCCATTTCAGGCATAATCAGATCCATAAAAATAAGATCATATTTCTTGATTTTTGCCTGCAGATAGCCTGCATGACCGTCATTCGCAAGATCAAAAGAATATCCCAGGTTTTTAAGCATTGTTCCGATAACTTTCTGATTCATTTTGTTATCCTCAACAATTAATATCTTAATATCGCTTCTTCCCCCGCCAATATCAACCGATGATGATTTATCCTCAATGAAGGGAAAACTATTCTTAATAATATTCAGCAAATCGCTGATATCAAAAGATTTTATAAGATATTGATCTATCCCCATGGTGATGCATTTCAAGTAATTTCCCTTTTTATCATTTGTACTTATCATGAGCATGATAAAACTGCCGGAAAGATTATTTTCCCAAATTGACCTGGCAGCATCAAATCCGTCAAAATTCTCATCGTCAAATATAATAACAAGATTATATCGCTCATTTGGATAGTTCCTATTTGCCCTGATCTGGTTCACAGTTGACTTCTGGAAAGTTGTGATTGAAACTTCGAGCCCAAGTTTGTGTAAAGCACCTAATATTTCCTCATCCCGGTTTTGATTTCCTGTTATGACGAGCGTTTTAATTTCCTCAAATGTCTTTATCTTTTCAAAGGAAAGATCTTTAATTGGCCTGTCGTTTGAGTAAGTAAGTATTGTAAACGACACTTTTGTGCCCTGGTCTCCCAAGATGCCGGAAGGACTTTCTGCTATAAGCTCTCCTCCCATCAACTCAACCAGTTGCTTTGAAAGAATTGTTCCGAAACCCGACTCGTCATTAGTTCTGACCGCTTTTGACTCAATATTTACAAAGTCTCCAAAGATCTTTTTCAGGGTTGGTTTGTCAAAACTTCTGCCGGTGTCGAGCAATTCAAAACCAAGAGTAATTATCCCGTTGTTGCTGCTTTTAAGCATGCACTTCAGGCGGATCTCTCCCTTTTCAGTATTTCTGACAGAATGGTTTATAAGGTTAGTCAGTACCTGCCTTAACCTGAAAGGGTCACCTATAATGCTTTCCGGAACGTTGTCGCTAACAGTGCAAACCAGATTCAAGTCATTTTGAGCTATATATGTCTTCGCGAGATCCGTACAATAATTAATCTCTTCCCTTAAATTAAAAGGAACCTCATCAAGGATCATTTTCTCCGATTCAATTTTCGAAAAATCAAGTATATCATTAATGATGGTCAGCAGTACTTCGGTTGAACGGTGGAGCAAACTTACAACATCCCTGACTTCTTCTGCAAGATTATATTTATTAAGAACATCCGTCATCCCGATAATTCCATTCAACGGTGTCCGGATTTCATAACTCATTCTTGCAAGAAACTCAGATTTGGCAACATTGGCTTTAGCCTCCTGCTTACGTGCCGATTCAAGCATTGTTACATCAATCAGAATCTCCATGTTAGCTTCTTCTCCCATGAATATTACCGGTATGCTGCTTCTGTAAAGAACAATTTCTCCTATTTCTTTCTTTATAATAACAAACCTGTCGGGATTGAAAGAGCTTCCAAGGTTTTTCGAAAAATAATCACTATCGTCGGGCAATGTTGTTTCAGGAAAGATATTACCCGTCATCTCTGCTTCAGTCAGATATGAATATTGACTTGAGGCAACTTTATTAGCTTTAATAATTTCCCTGTTTTTATTATGAATTATCACTCCGACCGGCATCTCTTCAATCAGTTTGAAAAGCATTTTTTCAGAAGCCTTCAAACGGTCCTCTTCAAATTTTTGCGATTTAAAATACCGCCAGAAAATAAAAATTATCACTTGAATAAGAAACAGTGTTCCCAAAACAATAAACAATGAGTTCCTGATAATGTATTTTTGAAAAAAATCTGTTGGAGCAGAAAAAACCAGCCCTAATTCTCTTTGAAGAAGCTGTGTGGAATAATAAGATGAAATTATCTCTCTCGGTTTACCATTAATAGTAGCTTTATGAATAATATTCTCAATTGATCCGCTGGCAAGACTCCGGGTGATTTTTTCCAGCTGGAAGTATACAATCTTATTTTCATTATTGTCGTAAATTATTTCTCCTGAATCACTTACGACCCATTGCCATTGATAATCCTTAAGATTAAATGCCGAGAAAATTTCTTTAAAGTAATTCTGGTAATCAACTGTAACGACAATGTTACCAATAGCTTCATTGTTTTTTATTACTGGTAAATAATAATCGAATTTCCGGTTTTCCTGTACTGGTTTTTCCATACTAAATATTTCGGCCTGAACATGAAGTTTAAATGGTTGTTCAAGCCATTCTCCGCTTTCACTTTCACTATCTTTTTTTAAAGTGAATTCATTTTTATTATTATCGTACAATTTAATTCCCGCCACGAAATCCTGGTACTTTGAAAAGAAGAGTTTCATTCTTTCCTTAGCCCTGTATTGATTGTCGGGATTACTAAAAAACAGTGCAAGGTCTTCCGAAAAAATGATCTTGTTTGCATCGCTTAAAAATCCGTTATTAGTATTATCGACTGAAAGCCCAACAATCTGAACCTGCCGGTCAAGTAATTCAATTATATAGTTTATCTGCTTATTATACAAGCTTTTATAATAAAAATAATTAGCAAGCATTATTATCAGAAATGCTGAATAAGCTATAATAAGGATCCTTTTCATCTGTATAAATTATCTGAATGCTAAAGAATATAAAGATAATCTTTAATACCTGTTTTTCAATTCACCTGTATTTACGGTTATCTCCTTCAATGATATTAAGATAACTTCTGTAACGGAGAAAATCTATCTCTCCTTTTTCCACAGCAGCTCTCACTGCACATCCCGGCTCATCAAGATGGAGACAGTTATTGAACCTGCATTCTTTTGATATTCTGAATATTTCGCGGAAAAAATGATAAATCTCATCCCGTTCCATATTTACAACACCAAATCCTCTTATTCCGGGAGTATCAATTATAAATCCTCCAAATGGCATCTGATGCATTTCAGGAAAGGTTGTGATATGCTTTCCCTGTTTATGATAATCTGATATCTTAGCGGTTTTGAGTTTCAGAGCGGGATTAAAAGAGTTTAGCAGGGTTGTTTTTCCCACACCTGAATTGCCGGAGATCAGGCTGATTTTATCCTTCACTAACAGTTTCAGTGTCTCCAGGTTGGTTGTATCATATAAAGAGAGTCTGATACATTCATAACCAATTTTGTTGTACATAGACTCAAGGTATTCCATTTTGGCAAGCTCTTCTATTCCATAAAGATCCGTTTTATTAATAATAATTTTAGCAGGGACCCTGTAGGCTTCTGCTGTGATAAGAAACCTGTCGATAAATTCTACCGGCGTCTCCGGAAGAATAATGGTGATCATCAGAAATACCTGATCAATATTAGCAGCAATTATCTGGGAATGTTTTGAGAGATTTGAGGCTTTGCGTAAAATGTAATTCCTTCGGTCAAGAACTTCAGTAATAATACCTGAATTATTCTTTTTGTCAATTTCAAAAAAGACATTATCTCCGACAGCGATGGGATTTGTTGTGCGCAATTCTTTAATCCTGAGTTTGCCCTTTACGGAACACTCTACGATGATTCCTTCACCAAAGAGCACTCTGTAACGGCTTCCGGTAGATTTTATTACAACTCCCTTTTCCAAAAGATATTAATTTTGAACAAAAGCAGGAACATGCTATGTCCCAACTTTAATTATCAGATGCCATCAGCAGGAATGGTTTCATCTCAAAACTGTGATAATAAGGCCTTAGCCTATCAACGTTATAATCAGATAATTTGACTACTTTTTTAGATGAAGTAACCACATCAATTGGGAGGTTATCGTATCTTCCGTTCTTCAGAACTACTATTCTTCCGTGTACCCCTTTAAGAATAAGATCAAGAGCGAGGTTTCCATAAGCCATCGGTACTATGGAATCGAGAGCGTCCGGATCACCTCCGCGTACCATATAACCAAGTTTCTGGTAAATTACATTGATTGTTTTCCCTTTATTATGTTTTGCCGAAAGTTCTTTAAGTTTTGCTGATACCATATCACCGATACCTCCGAGTTTTGCATGTCCATAAGCGTCCTTTTCACTGTCAGCAAAGATCATTCCTCCTCCTTTAAACATTGCTCCTTCAGAAACCAGAACTACTGAATATTTACTTGGATTATGATTCCTGTCTTCAACCAGAAGTTGTGTAAGATGATCTATATCAAACTCATATTCAGGTATCACACATCTGTTTGCGGCGCCGGCTAATGTCGGTAGCATAGCTGTAAATCCGGCATATCTTCCGAATACTTCAAGTACCAAAAGTCTTTCATGAGATCCGGCGGATGTTCTAAGGCTGTTCGTCATTTGAATGGTTCGTGAAATACAGGTGCTGAAGCCGATACAGTAATCGGTTCCCGGAACATCATTGTCCATAGTTTTCGGAATAGCAACAACGTTTACACCTTTTTTATACAGATGAACACCATAACTGAGGGTATCATCGCCCCCAATAGGAATCAGGTAATCAACACCAAGCCATTCAAGGTTTTTAATTATCTCCGGAGTAAGGTCGTTCATTTCAGCATTATAGGTACTCTGAAGATGATCCGGAACACTGTCTTTTGCCATGTGGCTTGGCCTTGTTCGTGATGTATGTAAAAAAGTCCCGCCGGTACGGCC
>JAPLEB010000156.1 GCA_026391555.1 Bacteroidia bacterium
CATTTTTTATGACTTTTTGGAGTGGATTCAAGTTTTGACAATAAAACAGGAACATTGAAAGATTTTATAATGCTAATTATCATGAAAAAGGTCAATCTGTATGCCTGTAATTATCCAGCGCCCGGGTTGAATAAGATTCCCAATATCTGTATATTTGGTATTAAACATGTTTGTAGCAACTGCAAATAAATTTATAAATCTGATTGTGTAAGATATCTTTGCGTCAATGAGCCAATAGGGCTTAAATGGCGAAATAAACCTGGTATTGGTTAAAGTGTTGTAATCAACGTATGATCCATTTCGCGAGATATAACTGACCTGCCAATTAAAATTGATTTTTTTTATGATATTGCAAGTGACAAAATATTGCAGTTTGTGTTTTAAATAATCAAGAGAATACTTTGATTCATATTCCCCCGTAACTTTTTCAAGATCAATATATGTATAGGAAGCCCCCATATCGTTTAGATTAAATAACCTGGAACCAGCATTTTTAAAATGATATTTTCCGCTAAATTCAAAACCCCAAGTCGTAACTTCAGAGATATTCATTGCTTTATAAATTTGACGGTCGGAAAGCCAAATCCAGTCTATGACATGTTTACCCCGGTCTCTGAATAAAGTAACACCAGTTGATTTATTATTTGATTTGTATTCTATACCTGTCTCGAAAGCCATCAATTCTTCAGGATTAAGTTCAGCGTTCCCCTCATTTGAAGGATCTTTATAAAACATATCAGTAAATGTTGGCAGGCGCAGAGACCGGTTGAGAGAAGCAAATAATTTTGCTTTATTATCAAAGAGACAATAACTTAAATCTATTCCGGGGAAGATTTCAATTTTGTTATGATAATCTTTATTCAGATTCAACAGGAACCCACCTGTTATATAAAGATTATTTAAAGTGTAATTATGCTCCAGAAAATAACTCAATGTATTCCTGGAATAACCTTTTGAATAATATGTACTGTCCGTTCTTTTTACTTTTACCTGAGAACTGAGGCTTTCACCAAGAACGGTACTAAGGATATTTTCATTCCGGTCTTCGATACCCACAGAAGTCTTACCCAGAATTGAGGTGAAACTGGCATTAACCCTGATTCCGTAATTATCAGTCAGATGATAGTTCTCATAAAATGATGGGATATTTCTTTTGAGCAGAAAATGATCTTGATGACTTCGCAAATAGACAATACCAGATATTTTAATCTTACCTTTTGTTCTTAGTTCAAGACTGCCAAATTTCGATGAAGTTTCTTCGTATTGTTCAGGAAATGATGGAGAATAAAAATCATTTGCACCAAATGCTTTTCTATTAAGCCCTGCCTGCCAGAAGATATTGACACGGCGGTTGTTAATTTCACCCTGATAATAAATGTGATTGATTTTATAATCTGTGTTTTCAGTAAAACCATCTGAGCTATTGTGGGAAAAGGTCACTCCATTGTAAAGTTTTCCATATGTATAGCCTGCTGATGCGTTTGAATGAAACAAATTATACTGTCCGTAATTTATGCCACCTGTAAGTTGGTTGGAATTTTTTTTGGTGATGATGTTAATTACTCCTTTATAAGCATTAGCACCATAAATCCGGGCGCCACTGCCATGAAGAATTTCAATACGTTCAACAGAAGAAAGTTCGACCGGAATATCGAGGTTGAAATGTCCGGTTTGTGAGTCGGTGATATTAATGCCATTTATTAAGATCATCACTTCGTCAAAAGTGCCGCCGCGTAATTGAATATCTGCCTGAACTCCATGCACGTTGCGTTGCCGGATATCAACACTGGCAGCATATTCGAGCAAGTCCTGAATAGTTGATGCAGACGACGAGATAATTTCTTCGCGGGTAATGACAGTAACTTTTCTTGCAATTTGACTATAGACTGCAGGTGTTCTCTGACCTATTATCTCGACCTCTCCAAGTTCTTTATTTTTAGAAATTGAAATAGTATCCTCAGCCTGTGCAAAAGAAGTAACCGGTTTAAACAGGGCAATAATGGATAATATTAATAAACCAGTTTTAATAATATTGTTTGGCCTTTTAATTGTAATATAAAAGATCAGAGTCATTTCTCTGGAAGGAACGATAAATTTCGAAAGAATAAGATATTGACTCATTGATATTTACGTTGTTAAAACAATTTGAAAAACTTTTTTATCCCGTCCTCAATGGAAGTACTCCTTTGAAGTTCTCTCATAAAAGCACTTCCTACAATGGCTCCATCGCAATAAGAGTAAACCTGCTCCAGTGTTTCACGGTTATGTATACCAAATCCAACCAGAATAGGGTTTCTTAACTTCATGGAAGCAATCCGTGCAAAGTAGTTGAGCTGGTCATCGTTGAAAATATTCATTTTGCCTGTGGTGGAGGAAGAACTGACCATGTAGATAAAACCGTTGCTAAGTTCATCAATCTGTTTGATCCTTTTCCAGGATGTATCCGGCGTTATGAGAAAAATAATTTTTAAATTATATCTGCCAATTATCTCTTTATAATGCTCTTCATATTCAGGCAGAGGCAGATCGGGAATAATCAAGCCATCGATCCCGGCCTCTTCAGCACTCATACAAAACAGGTCGAAACCAAATTGTAAGACTGGATTGAAATAACCCATTAATAATAAAGGTATGGATGTTTTTTTTCTGATATTCTTAAGTTGTAAGAATAAGTGTTTCAAGGTCATTCCGTTTGCAATAGCAATCTTGCCTGTTTCCTGAATAACAGGTCCGTCAGCCAGTGGATCTGAGTAAGGGATCCCCAGTTCTATCATGTCAACATTATTTTTTTCAAGTAAAAGAATAATCTCTTCCACACTATCGAAAGTTGGGTATCCGGCAGTAAAATAAACAGATAGAATTTTGTTCTTTTCAGACTGAAACATTTTGTCGATCCTGTTCATGTTTTATGAAATATTTAAGTGAATTAAAGGAAATATGTCTTATCTTGAATCCGTGATATTCATTTTGTCCATATAGGTTTCCATATCCTTGTCACC
>JAPLEB010000128.1 GCA_026391555.1 Bacteroidia bacterium
GTGTGCGTCTGGGCGCACTTAATCTTTGATACATCGGACACTCATATGCGAGTCGTTGCTTATTTCTTCTCTGCTAATATTGCTGTTATTACTGTTTAACACCCTTATGGCCACAGACTTGAGCACCCATGTATCGTCTGAGGTAATCGTTGAGCTCCAAAAGTATGCTTTTTGGCCGTAGCCGGTATAACTTCCATTGTCACTAAAGGAGTTGGATAACATCAGAGCTCCTCCGCCAAAGGCGCTGAATTCATATTCATCAGTTGCTCCGCTATTTGGTGATGCCCAGTATTTAGAGTCGTCTGATTTTAATTTTCCTCCGGCATTCGTACCTGAAAATTCTTCGAGTTTAGTCCATTCTGCATCAGATGGAACATGCCAGTCTGTTGGGCAAAGCTTTCCTGTTAACACCGCCATTTTGCTATATAACCCGCCATATATTGAATAGAGACTATCATCATTGTTTTGAAATGATCTGACCGGGGCTTCAGGTGGACCTCCTATAAAAGGTGTTGTTACGTTATGCAGTGAATCCCGGTATTTTTCCCAGGTCATCAAATAGGTTCCATTATTCAGGCGGGTTGTCCTCAGGTTCTCCTTCATCCATATCTGATCGTTAATTTTCACAGAGTTGTAGCTGTTTCCATCAATATCGGTCACTGCATTCAGGACTAAAGGGTCCTCTTCCCCATCGTCAACACCAAATGTCCACATTGGTCCTTCCGTTGTGCAATTAAAATTATCTAGATTGTCAACACCACAATCCCACGCATTATTGCTATTAACATCGACCCACTCAAAAGTGCAATCAGTAAGTTGGCTGTTTGGCCCTCCTAATTTCCAATACACAGTTGTAATCTCATTTTGTTTCACTTTAAACCCGCGAACTGACTCCCCTCCAGAGTCGAGATGAAATTTTCCGTCACTGCCCAGACTATGATTCCCTTTTTTTGAAAAATATTGAATTATGTTTGTTTCATCTCCACAATTTGCTTCATTCAAAGAGCCTTGCATCTCTACCGTTTTATTAATATCCGATTGATAAACAGCAATGCGTTTAATTGTATTTTTAAACACAATTTTTATACTCTTATATTCTCCTACAGGCAAGTCATTTGAAGTAAATAAGAACTCTTCTACCAATTTGAGTTCATTATTTCCACCGATTTTATACCACTTAAAATCATCTGGAATGCCACTTGCCACCAATTCTTGAGAAACCCATAATTCAGCTACAAAAAGTTTAAGATTGACGGTATGCATCAGATGAGTATTCGATCCGGCCTTCAAGTTTTTTGACCAACTTGATGATGATTTTATTAAGGGTAATGATTTCACTCCTTTAAAAACAAGAGTGCCGGATTCATTTGAATCGGATTTATTGCAGCCATTGAAGAATGCAAGAATGAATAAACCTACTAATATGAAGCGTCCATTTTTTTTCATGATTCTATCTCCTATATTTTGAAGGATTCTAAAAATTTTATTAAAAGTCCTTTTCTTTTACAATCATCGATAAGCTATCCGGGGATAAATATTATTGCTTAAGGGTACCTCTAAATATTATTTTTTGGCGCCGTTTTCAGTATAAATGTATTGAATTGGTTTATTAAAACCAAGTATTCTCCACTTATTAACTGTAAATAATCCCCCAAAAAACAATACACTCCGCCTAAAACGTACAATATACAGGATCATAGTCCCCTGTTATCTTACATCAAATAATCGGACGTTTATGTGTAAACTTCAGACTATTTGATGAAATTACTTCTTGATCAAAACATTTCATTCCTGATTTCTGATAAGATTCAGGATATCTTCCCTGGTAGTCTCATTATTACTTTAACCTGCATTATTCATGCAGAAGATAAAAGACTCCCGATAGCTATCAGCGATTTTTTAGTCCCTATTTACTTTAGTTCTAAATGCTGAAGTTCAGTCGGATTATTTTTTCATATCATTCTATTTACAGAAGTAACCTTGCGAT
>JAPLEB010000008.1 GCA_026391555.1 Bacteroidia bacterium
TTTTTCTCATGATACTGGACATTAAAGATTAGTAACTTAATTTTTAAGGAGTGCTTTCTCCCGTTCAGTATCATTTTACGATTTTTATCTTGATTATAGCTATCACACCCCTTTTTTGGGGTGGGATTTAGTGCAACACGGTCGGTTTAAGTAATTTACTCGTCACAATATTTGCATAGTAACCTTGACAGGATACCAAACGCTTAAACAATCTAATAATCTAATAACTATCTCCTTGTACCGCGATCGTGATAAAGCCCGCGCGCACCGTGATGGCAAATATTGCGCCGTACCGGCTTGCCACCGGGACTCTTTCCTTGCTCACAACCGGGACAATCAACCGGATGGCTTCGCCGGTAACGTAAACTCCTTAAACCGCCGTGCCGTTATAGTGCATTCGAAATCACCGATTTACCCCAGATTCACTCTGACGAACGCACTATAACTTCGGTTCAATTCTTGAGAGAAATTTCATTGCCCCTTGGACAATTTTACCTTGACGTGAAAAATCCTGCCGATCTACCAGGACTATGCTCTTGATTACAATGACTATTTATCAAGATATTTCGAGAATTTTTCATCAATGTGCTGATTAAACCAATTATCAATGATTGATTTTTTAAACCTCCATTCCTTACCAAGCTTTGCTGCAGGAATTTTTCCATCCTGTGCCCAAGTATAAATAGTCTGAGGTTTAAGCTTTAAATATTTAGCAACTTCTTCAAGAGTCATTATATCTTCCATATTCTATTTCTTCAACAGATTCAAAATACTTGTATCATTCATTTCAGTATTGTTTTTTTCAGGGTAATGATAGGTCCCTTTGTTTTCATCATTAAGATTAACATCTTTTTTTGATGCAAGTTGCTGTACAGAATAAATAATTGCTGTATAAAAATTACCTTCATAATGTCTAAACAACTTGAACTCTTCATCTTTTTCACATAAAAATGGCCTTAAATTCCACGAAAGTTGTATCCCCACAAAAGCAAAAATTATTATCCAGATTCTGAATACCATAACCCCAACCTGAGGATATGTATCCTTTTTCTCACATGCAAATTTCAGTGCTTCAATCATTAGTCTCATACCAAAAATTCCTGAGAAGAGGAAAATTGCAACATGCAGAAGTTGTAAAAAGTGATAATTCCCACCAGTGATCTGAAATAAAATAATAATAGGAGTAAATGAGAACGCAATAGCAGAAGTAAGCACAAATCCACTTAATACAATAATTATCATTTGTCTCAGAGTCATTTTCGAACCTAGAACTTGTTGAATAACGAAAAAGGATGGGAAACATATTATTAATGTTGCCAAAAACAGAACCGTAACTTTTAATCCAGCTACAATTGATTGAATAAAACTATGATAGCTACCCATCACAATTCCATAAAGAAAAGTAAAGGCACAGATTATTAAGATCTGATTAAGGATTAGTCTGTTTGACTGCTCTTTGTTTCTTTCATTAAAATATGATTCTGTGTTTTGGAATATTTTAAATACCTCCATCACCCCATTTGAATTTTCCATGATAAAAGATTTTTAGTTCGACTATAAAGGTAATAAATTTTTCAAATACAATACTGTTTATTGCTGTATAATATTGTTTGTTATTGTATAATTGTTTATTATTGTACAGTGGTGTATGTCAACTTACTTTTTTTTATAATGAAATTTAAAGCCATTTATCAACTTTTCGATACCGTGGTTGCACTCACCTGACAAATAACATGACAGATTAGAAAATATGAAAAGCAACAGAAAACTATGAGAAAAACCTTTTCTTCTATCGGTAATTATATCGGGACGATTATTGACTTTTTCTACCCTACTTTCCAAAAATACATGACTTTACAAATTTTTAAATATGGATTAGCAGGTACAGCAAATTTACTCTTTGACTGGTTTTTGTATTTTCTTATCTACAATTATGTACTTCAACACGAGATGTTAAACCTCGGGATCGTGACTCTTAGTTCACATATTGCGGCCATGACAATCAAAATGCCGATTGTATTAATATCAGGATTTCTTTTGCAGAAATATGTGACTTACTCATCTTCCAATTTAAGAGGGAGAATTCAACTATTCCGATATACAACTGTTTTCCTTATTAATCTTGTTATTAACTATATAGGATTAAAAATACTCGTTGACAGATTGGATTTATGGCCAACCCCATCAAACATGATTGTTTCAATCTTGACCATTTTTATAAGCTATTTCTCACAGAAACATTATACTTTCAAGACTCAACCAGATAATACTAAAGAATAAAATAGAAATACAATTCCGAGACAATTTCGTACATCATGACAAATTCGTTGTCGGATGACAGGTTTAAAATTAAACGCACTATAACACGGACGGGGTAATAAACTTGTCACAATTTTTGCTCACCACCTTGACAGTTTTATCATGACGATCAACTTCTCACACTTCTGCCAAATTTATTCCGGCTCTGGACAAATCCTGCAACCGAGACAACTTTATCTTTCGTCGGTTCCGATAGCTATCGGAATGGCAAAAATTGCGCCATGGTGGCTTGTCCGCCGGGACTAATCCTACCTAAAGTACCAGGACACGTAACGGCGGACGGCGCCACCAACGCTTACTGCTCATACCCGCCGGCCGTTATGGGCAAGCCCTTGTCAGCATGACAGTTAAGTTCATAATGTTAAATATTAACCCTGCCCCCTTGACAGCTTAACCATGACAAGAAAACTTTGTGCTTTCAACCGGG
>JAPLEB010000015.1 GCA_026391555.1 Bacteroidia bacterium
AGAACACCAACATATTACCCAAAAGCCAACAACCCGACCTGAAATTTGGCTGCTCATGGAACCCGAATAACGGCGGTAAGTGCCTATAAATACGTCAGGTGAACGGATTTAGAGCAACGTGAGACTTCATGCCTGGCACTATCCCGCCAAAGCGGGACAGGCTATGCCACATGAAGTCCTCTTTATTATAGCTAGTGCTTTGTTATTTGTCTCGGGTGGTAGAAAACTGTCTCGTTAAAAAGTCATATAGCACACTGTTGATTTTTGCAAGCTCTTTTAAAAGCTTTGAATTGTACATCAGCCTGTGTGGCTTTTAAAAGAGCTTGCAAAAGAATATTATGCAAATACCAGATTTATACTTTCTATCTGTTTCTTTGATTCTTGCCGAAGATTAAATGCACTTTTCATTTTTTCACTTACCGATTTAATTGTCTCTGGGTCAGGAATATTTACAAGAATATTAGATAAATCAGAATCCGAAACATTTGGTATAGCAGCACCAGTGCGGTACATATAAATCTGTTTTAAGAAAGAATCGCTCTTGAAGAAATATAATAAATAATATGGATCGATTTTAAAATTTCTTAGAACTCTAAATCCATTGGTACAAATAAATCCCTCGAATTCATCTGTAACAAGCGCTGTTGCATGTTTCCTTGTTCCAATTGAATTTCCTGCAACCGCAGTAATAATGTCACCAGATTTTAATTCATAGGATGCTCTACTTGGCAATTCGTGAACTTGGGATGATGTTGAATTAATTATTTCAAAAGAATGAGTATTAATATCTGACAGTTCAACATAGTCAACGATTTTATCTGGGATATTTAATTTTTTACTTTTAACTTTAATAATATCAGCTAATTCACCTAGTCTTTTTGAGTTTTTCCCTTCTAGGTTTGAAATAATTTCACGGTTTTCCGGTGAATAAAAATCATAATCAAATCTACCATTGATTTCTTTGTACTTTATGGAAAACGTATTGGATGAATCAAATGGTACCTTTTGTTGGAATGCTTTATAATCTTTTATTACTTGAGTGAAATCTTCATCAAGTAGCGGATTTCCACACTCATCTTTTACTAAAGCTCCATAATTGTCTTTTTTATAAATAGGAGTACCATTCTTATTTCCCTGATAACCTGGTTTCGTGATTTTACCAAAGAAGATTGGGTACTCAGTTTTTTTGTTATCTGTATCTTTTTCTAGAAATAATATAGAGGTTTTTACACCAGTCCCATAAGGTATAAAGGTTTCTTGTGGAAGATTAATTATAGCAATAAGTTTTGCTTTCTGCTTGATATAAAATCTAAGGTATTCCAGTGAAGGATTTTCAAAATGGCCATTAGGTAGAACAATTGCAAGTCGACCACCTTCCTTTAGGAGCTGCAAACATCTTTCTATAAATAATATCTCTGCAGCAATTCCGTTACTTAAAGTTTTTGTTTTAACATATTGATTGTCAGAACTAATCCATTTGTGTCCAAGATCATACTGAGAAAGCATTTTAGTATTTGTTATTTTCCCATTTGAGCCAAAAGGAGGATTGGTTAGAATAATATCAAATCCATCAGTTATATTCTTCTTTGAGCCATTAGCTATTATAAGTTTAATCTCATCTAAATCATCAAGTGAGTTTGTGCAATGAATATTTGCTTGACAATTAGCCTCTAACAATAGTTTCATTTTTGCAATCCGTGCAATACTCTTATTTATATCAACTCCAAATATATTATTGGTTATGAATCCTTCTCGTAGTAGGTTTGGATATGTTCTTGATAAATAATTTAGTGCTGAGATTAGGAAGCCCCCACTTCCACACGCGGGATCAATAATAATCTCGTCTGGTTTTGGTTGAATAATTTCAACACAGAAATTGATGACTGGTTCGGGTGTAAAAAACTGACCTCGACCACCTTTTTCTTGATGTTCAAGAAACTTTTGAAAAGCTAATCCTTTCGCATCTGAGGAAGAATCAGAAAGTGAAATAGTTTGCAGTTTATTAACTGTAAACCCCAGTGAAGTTGCAGAAAGACGAATTTTATCATCTGGATCAAAGACTTCTTTAAATTCCTTTTTTGTGATTTCAAAGAGGTTATTTATCCTAGAAAGAAAATCGAGAGAAGAATTTGATTGTTTTAAGTGAATTAGCTCCTCTGATTTTATAATAAATAGATTATGCCTATTATTTTCATCAGAAATCTTGATAAAAAGAATTTTGATAATCTCCTCAAGAGTCTGTTGAGTTGAAAGTCCATCGTTTGCATAAATATAGTTGTGAATTTCCTCAAATCTTTTAAGGAGGTTATCAACTTTTGAAAGGCCAAAATCTAAAGCTAAGTCCATAGTTTACACATTTGTGACAAATATAATACACATTTGTGTAATATCCAAAATTATCTAAGATCAAGTTGGGACTTGTCTAGTTTTCTGGATTTTGGTTTTGTTTCTTGGATACAGAGATCTATGTCTGAATACCAAGGTTTAAGAAGATTGTGTCTCTTAAAATTATCTTTTTGGACAAGAATGTCTATGGTATAATTTTGTTGTAAGTGATTCGGAGACTCCGCTTGAGGATTAAGCTTTTTGCCATTTGCAAAAACAAACTCATGTTTACCTGTCTTAAGAAACAAATCGACGCATAAGATACTAAATTCACTAACTAAAGGTCCTGTACTTTTAATTTTTGTCTTTGGATCCGTTCTAGTTGATGGCATGTGAGTTTGTAATAACCTAATTGGTCCAGTTAGATCCCAATATGCATCTTCTGTAAAAGAAATAAGAGGAAAACTATCTATCCATTCTTTAATATTATTTTTTGAGACCCAAATTCCATTTAAATCTGGAATACCTGATCCGGGGTTTTGCTTGTTCCATGTAAAATTTGGAAATTCACCCTCATTCACTTCTTCCCATCTCTCTTTTGATTTAATGTAAGATTTTTTTCCAGAATGAAAAATACTATTTAAGTGCTTATTTCGATCAAATGAATGTTTCAATAAAAGATTTAGGCATGACTTTTTCTTGGTGAGACTATTCCTTTTTTCAGCATTTGATTTTACTCCTTTACATTCAACTACAAACCATTTATTACCTTTAGTACCATGTTTTCGAATATAAAAGTCTCCTCTTGCTTCTTCACTTTTAGCATTATACCCACCCTCAGGTTTCTCTTTTATTCTTAAGACCTCATAGCCACGAGATTCTGCATGATCTTTAAAAAGCATTTCTCCTAATATTCCATGAATATTCTGTCTAGCATTTGGATAGGACTTAAGTACTTCAAGAAACTTGGATTCGTCAATTTTAAAGGTCGTTTGAATGTAATCACTTAATTTCTCCATGATCTTCGATTTTTTTAAATAAATCGCTTAAAGAGATTTGGAGAGCTTTTGCTATTCGATAAATAATTAATAATGAGACATTTCTGTCTCCTTTTTCAATATCGCTGATATAGGTTCTATCTATATCAGAGTCAAATGCTAATTTTTCCTGAGACATTTTTTTTTGTAATCTCAGTTCTTTGATAACTTTCCCAAATACTCTTTGCAATTCCATCTGGTAAAAGTCTCAAATTGTCGATAATAGTACAACGGACATTTGTCCACAAATATTAATTTCCGAGCGAGGGGATTTGGCTTTTGCTTTTGCATGTGGGTTGGGTTTTGTGTCGCGCAAAAGCAAATGTGCCAAATAAGCGGTCGCTGTTTATTGAGGAGTTGTCAAGTTGTTGTATATGTAGCTGATGTTAATAGCATTAGCTATAACGGCAGTTTGTCCAATAACCTTTTTTAGTTCATAATTTTTAATTTGATTTAAGCCGGTACCGGCGACCATGGAAATTTTCTGTCCCTAACTTCTAACCGGAAAAAGTAGTCTGAAACAAATGAAAATGTAAAAGAACACCAACATATTACCCAAAAGCCAACAACCCGACCTGAAATTTGGCTGCTCATGGAACCCGAATAAGGGTGGTAAGTGCCTATAAATACGTCAGGTGAACGAATTTAGAGCAACGGTTTGCGCTATGAGCATGTGGCGGGTTTCGGAGCGTCTCACTATCAGAATACACCAAAACTTGATGCGAGATTGAAAGCTAAATAACAGTATAAACCCCGCCATTGCTTATGAGTGCGTGTTGTACCACGTTGTTTTTTCTGAATTTTAATATCTTTTGTCGCATCTCATGAAGTTGATAAAATTCATATAAGATGAAAGTAATACTTAAAATTGGAATAATCATTGCAGAAAATCTTATAATATAATTCAAAAATCTTATTTCAGGTATCGTAACAGTAAATGATAAAATAAAAATCAGAAAACATGAAATATATAAAGAAATAATATTCCAATTCGTTTTAGTTTCAGTTTTCCTTTGTGTAACAATTTCGGTCATTAACCTATCAGTAAAACTGTTAGATGGAGATTTTACACTTTGCTTTATGAAGCTTTGTATATCGTTTTCTTTCATAGTTTAAGTATTAATTCATTGCCAAATATTCTTTGGAGTTCTATGAGTAAGTTTTTTCTTGCCCTAAACAAAGTTACTTTAATTTTTGACTCTTTAAATCCAGTCACTTTCATTATCTCTTGCAAATCCAGCTCTGAAAGGTAAAAAAGCCGAAGTAATAAGGATTCGTCAGACTTTATTCTATTTAAAGCGTTATTGATAATAGCAGAACGTTCTGATGCCATTAACCTATCAATGCCAGTTTCACCGGTATCTATTTCAATATTATTCACAGTATTAATATCTATAAATAATTGTTGCTTTTTCTGCCTTTTAGCGAATGTTAGGCAGGTGTTAACCACAATACGATATAACCATGTAGGAAAAGAAGAATGGTTACGAAATTTATCTATGTTATGATAAACTTTTATAAACGATTCTTGCAATGCATCCTCAGCAATATTTTCATTCCTTAAAATTGAGCAGGCTAAAGAAAAGGATACATCTTTGTACTTTTCAACCAAAAATCGAAAAGCCGATGTATCACCTTTCTTAATTCTTTCAATAATTTCGGAATCAGTATCCAAATTATTGCTTTTCAATTCTCCTTCGTATGATGAATGCTGAAACTAAGCCTAATCCACCAAATATTAATATACATGCTCCAATTAATAGGTTTTGAGAAACCTCTGGTAAATTTGAAGATTTAGGAATGACGGAAACTGCCAATCCAAGTCCAATACCCAAAAGGGTTAATCCAATTTCTAAAAAGGGAAATTTTCTTTTTGTTAAATCTATTTCTCCTCCTTTATCAATCAAGGCTTTCTTAATTTGATAATTATATTTCAAAGTAAAAAATACAACTATCCCAATTAATGCAAAGAATGTAATCGGGACAAGAATCCCAGTTAATTGTTCCATAATTTTAATGAATTAAAGTTTAACATCTAATATTTTTGTGAATTCACATCCATTAGACCATTTGTCTTAATATTAGGTTACAAAAATATCCATATTAAATTTCTAAAATTCAATATTTCATCATAATATAATTTTGATTTTTAAGGTATGATGGAACCGCACATGTTGATAAAAATTATTTTTATAAGTGTTTGTGTTAGCATAACATGTGGGTTTCATATTGTTATCCAATGATTTTTACAATGTGGTACAACGGCACGGCAGTTGAGGGAGTTTGCGTTATTACCCCACTGACCGTGTTAAGTGTTCGTAGCAATATTTTATTCGGCTTGTAGTGAGTCGGCTTTATTAATAATCAGTTTTACATTTTCTTATATTTTTGACAAACAAAAC
>JAPLEB010000040.1 GCA_026391555.1 Bacteroidia bacterium
GTGTTTGGAGGCACAGCCTCCAACCACCCCCCTCTTAAAAACACAAGTATCTGTCATTCTGAGCGAAACGAAGTGATGCGAAGAATCTCCTTCTAATTTCATATATTATCCGTTTAATACTGATTTTATCTATGTAAAATACAATAAATTAAACAGTTAACAAAAATTACTGTTTCGAATATATGATATAATAGATGGTTTTCAGATTTGATTGTGAATCATAAATTATTATATTTGCCGCCTCAAAGGTTGAAAAACGCAACATTTATTCAATTAACCTATTTAGAATAAGTTAAATAACTAATATCAAAGTTTAAATGAAAATTCTGGTTTGTATCAGTAATGTTCCCGACACAACGACAAAAATTAAATTTGCCGAAGGAAATACCTCAATTGACACTACCGGTATTCAGTGGGTCATTAATCCATGGGACGAATTGTCTCTTACCCGTGCACTTGAACTTAAAGACGATGCAGCAAGTGGAATAAAGTCCGTCACTGTTGTTCATGTTGGTCCGGCATCTTCTGAACCGACAATCCGTAAAGCTCTGGCTATTGGTGCAGATGATGCTATCAGGGTAAATGCTGAATCGTCTGATGCATGGTTTGTTGCAGCCCAGATTGCCGAAGTGGTTAAAAATGAACAGTTTGATATCATTATGTGCGGTATTGAATCGAGCGATTATAATGGATCTGTAGTAGGAGGGATGGTCTCGGAATTTCTTGGTGTTCCATCCGTTTCTGCCGTTTCGGGTATTAATATTGAAAACGGTCAACCTGTACTCACCCGCGAAATAGACGGGGGAAAAGAGGTTGTAACGGTATCTGCTCCATTCGTAGCGATTGTTCAGAAGGGAATTGCCAAAGAGCCGCGAATTGCTGCAATGCGCGGTATTATGATGGCAAGGTCGAAGCCTGTAAAACTGATTGAACCGCTTGCAGTTGAGCCACTCACCCGGATTGTGGTATTTGAAAAACCTGCCCCCCGTGCAGCATGTAAATATGTTGATGCTGATAATCCGGCACAGCTTATTGACCTTCTTCAAAACGAAGCAAAAGTTATCTGATAATTAGTTAATAACAGTAAATCAATACGATATGTCAGTATTAGTATATACCGAGAATTGGGACGGAAAATTTAAGAAACTCTCCTTTGAACTGGTCTCTTATGCAACAGGAGTTGCTAAGATGCTTAATACAACCGTTACAGCAGTCTCAATCGGAAAGGTAAATGAAACCGAGTTAAAAAAACTGGGTAATTATGGCGCTAATAAGATCATTAATGTTAATAATGACAAACTTATTACACTTGACAATCAGGCCTATACAAGTGTTATTGCTGAAATTTCCCATAAAGAAAATGCAACAATCATCTTAATCGCAAATAATAACACAGGCAAAGCTATTGCCCCCAGGTTATCTGTACGTCTGAAAGCAGGTGTCGGATCGGGAGTCAGCAAACTTCCTCTGAATCTGAATCCTTTTACTGTTTATAAAAGAACTTATTCAGGAAATGCCTTTGCACACGTTGTTATCAAATCTGATGTTAAAATCATCACTCTTGCACAAAACTCTTTTGATCTGATCGAAACATCGGATAATGCCATTATTGAGAATCTTAATGTTTCAATTGATGGTTCTTTGCTGAAAACCGTTGTTAAGGATGTTCAGAAACAGTCAGGGAAAATAGTCTTGACAGATGCTGATATTGTTGTTTCAGGCGGAAGAGGAATGAAGTCACCTGACAACTGGCCTTCACTTGTTGAACTTGCGGCATTGCTTGGAGCTGCTACTGCCTGTTCGCGCCCGGTTTCCGATGAAGGATGGAGACCCCATGAAGAGCATACCGGACAAACAGGTAAGATCATTGCCCCAAACCTCTATATTGCTGTCGGTATTTCAGGTGCAACTCAGCACCTTGCAGGTATCAGTTCATCGAAATATATTGTTGCCATAAATACCGATAAAGATGCTCCGATTTTTTCTGCAGCACAATATGGTATAGTTGGCGATGCAATGAAAGTTCTTCCAAAACTGGTTGATGCAGTAAAAGAGATAAAAAAATAATACAATCTTTTGAGAATGACCAAACAGATAATATTTACAATTGCCCTTCTGATAACTATTGGAGCATTCTCTTATACTATTAACAGGATAATTGGTTTTTTCAAACTGACCAGGCCTGCCTTCCCTGTTAAAGATTTCGGAAAGAGAATAAACCTAATGCTTACTATTGCCTTTGGCCAGACAAAAATATTTCGCAGACCAATAATCGGATTCATTCATGCTCTTGTTTTCTGGGGTTTTTGCGTTATCATTTTCGGAAGCATTGAAATGGTTATTGATGGACTTACCGGTTCCGACAGGTTTTTACAGTTCCTAGGGCCGGTATACAATATAATTATGGCTACGGGCGATGTTTTTGCCCTACTTGTTGCCATCGCAATAATTATTTTTTTAAGCCGCAGGCTATTCTTCCATATCAAAAGATTCGAAGGTGTCGAGATGAAAAAAATAACTCATATCGATGCAAATATTGCTCTTTCAATTATTCTTATACTGATGATCTCACTTCTGACAATGAACATCGGATATAGTGAATATAAGACACTTATGGGTGAAGGCGTTGTTGGGTTGTATCCGGTCAGCATTTTTTTAGCCGGATTTTTTATCAGGGGGTCGGCAGAAAGTTTCAGGCTTATGTATGAAGTTTCATGGTGGATACATATACTTTTGATTTTTGTATTTGCTAACCTGCTGCCCTATTCAAAACATTTCCATGTGTTCTTGTCTGTCCCTAACGTCTTTCTTTCACGTCTTGACCCGCTTGGGAAACTTTTGAATATGGATAGTATTACCAGGGAGGTAAAACTTATGCTCGATCCGAATACAGCATTTACTGCTTCAACCACTGAAGCACCTGTTGAACGTTTTGGTGTAAAAGATGCGGAAGATGCTTCGTGGAAAAACTATTTCGATTCATTGTCATGTACACAATGCGGCAGATGCACTTCAGTATGCCCGGCAAATATCACCGGTAAAAAATTGTCACCGAGAAAAATTATGATGGACCTGAGGGCAAGGATGAAAGAGAAAGGCCCGCTGATGGTTAAAAATGGAAGGGATTTTAATGATAACCGCTCACTGTTAAGAGATTTTATTTCGGAGGAAGAGCTCTGGGCCTGCACTACTTGCAATGCCTGCGCCAAAGAGTGTCCGATCAATATCAATCAACCGACCCTGATTGTTGATATGCGCAGGTACCTCGTGATGGAGGAAGCTTCTGCTCCCGGGGAGCTAAAAGCTGTTTTTAATAATATCGAAAACAACGGAGCTCCATGGCAATATTCCGCTGAGGACAGGCTGCTCTGGACTAAAGATCTGGAAATTAATGTTAGGATTGTGCAACCTTTTGTGTAAAGAATTGGGTCTTAGATAAAGTTATGGAAACCAGAAAGATAGAAGTCCCTGTAATGGCAGATCTCTTTTCAAAAGGAGAAAACCCGGAATACCTTTTCTGGGTAGGTTGTGCAGGCGCTTTTGACGACAGGTATAAAAAGGTTGTCAGGGCATTCGCAAAAATCCTCACGCATCTCGAAGTGAGCTATGCTGTGCTTGGCAAGGAAGAGACATGCACAGGAGATCCTGCCAGACGTGCCGGCAACGAAATGCTTTATCAGATGCAGGCTCTGCAGGTTATTGAGATATTTAAGATGTATGAGGTGAAGAAGATCATTACGATCTGCCCACATTGCTTTAATATATTAAAAAACGAATATCCCGATCTCGGTGGCAAATACGAAGTTATTAACTACCTTCAGTTTTTAAACAAAAAGATCGAAGAAGGTAAATTAATAATCGATTCAGCATCATTGAAAAACATTTCTGTTACATATCACGATCCCTGCTACCTTGGAAGAGCAAATGACATTTATGACGAACCACGATCGATTTTGAAAAAGCTGACGGGTAATTTAGTTGAGATGCACCGTAATAAAAGTTTTGCATTATGCTGTGGCGCCGGTGGCGGGCAAATGTTTAAAGAGGCGGAGAAAGGCGATAAAGAGATTTTTATTGAAAGAACTGAGGATGCCCTTAAAACTGAAGCTAAAGTAATTGCAACAGCCTGTCCGTTCTGCATGACCATGCTGACTGATGGCCTGAAATATAAAAACAAAGAGGAAGAGATTAAAAATCTTGATATTGCCGAACTTATTGCACAATCACTTGAATTATAGATTAATCCAAATAATTATCTGACAACAATGGGAAACAGTAAACTCCTGAAAAGCGGTGAATTTCTTGTAAGCGAAGTTGAATCGAAAGATATATTCATTCCTGAGGAATTCAATGAAGAACAGAAAATGATTGCCCAGACATGCAGGGACTTTCTGGAAGCTGAAGTATATCCCAACCTCGATCAGGTTGAAAAAAGCGACAGGGAACTGATGAAAAGTATCCTGAAAAAGGCAGGTGAACTTGGATTATTGGGGATCTCAATTCCTGAAGAGTATGGCGGATTTGAACAGTCTTTTGTGACGCAAATGCTTGTTGCCGAAACAACAGGTGCAGGTTCTTCATTTTCAGTGGCATACATGGCACATTGCGGTATAGGTACCTTACCAATAATGTATTATGGCAACAAAGATCAAAGGCAGCGTTATGTAACAAAACTCGCTTCCGGGGAACTTATAGGCGCCTACTGTCTTACTGAGCCTGGTGCAGGTAGTGATGCAAACTCCGGAAAAACAAATGCAAAATTAAGCGAGGACGGGAAACATTATATTCTTAACGGGCAGAAGATGTGGATCACAAACGCCGGATTTGCCGACACATTGGTCGTATTTGCGAAAATTGATGTCGACAGGGTTCTCAGCGCTTTTATTGTTGAGTCTAAATACCCCGGAGTCGTTATTGGCGCCGATGAGCACAAAATGGGAATCAAGGGTTCTTCTACAGCACAGATATTTTTTAATGATGTAAAAGTGCCGGTCGAAAACCTGCTTGGCAAAAGAGGAGAGGGGTTCAGGATTGCTCTCAGCATCCTGCACATGGGACGTCTTAAGCTTGGAGCTAATGTTATGGGAGCTGCAAAAAAAACTATCAACGATTCGGTTAAATATGCCAACGAAAGAAAACAATTCGGAGTGTTTATCTCATCTTTTGGCGCCCTGAAACATAAAATGGCTGAAATGGTTATTCGTCTTTTCGCTTCAGAATCAGCTGTGTACAGAGTAAGCAGTGATATCGATACCCTTATGAAAAAGCTGGCGGTTGACTGCGGGGACTATGGCAGAGCCGCTATTGAGGCTATCAGCCATTATGCTGTTGAGGCTGCCATGTTGAAAGTTGTTGGCTCCGAAATGCTCGACTTCGTTGCTGACGAGGCAGTACAGATACACGGAGGTATGGGTTACTCGGCTGAGATGGCAGTTGAAAGAGGATATCGCGATTCAAGGATAAACAGGATTTTCGAAGGTACAAATGAAATAAACCGGCTTCTTGTTGTTGACACTGCAATGAAACGTGCCATGAAAGGCGAATTTGACCTGTTCGGGGAGGCTGAAAAACTCTATACAGGCCTGAATAAAATTACCGATGGCAAAACAGCAGATGAAAGTTATTACCAGGAGAAAAAACGATACATTAAAAACTTCAAAAAGGTTATTCTGATTTGTATTCACGGTGCAACAAAACGATTCGGGAAAAGCCTTATAAGTGAACAGGAAGTTCTCAATAATATTGCCGAAATGATGATGGAGACTTATGTTTCGGAATCGCTTGCATTAAGAGTCGAAAAGATGGGAACACTTAAGGGAGATGTATCTGTTTATAAAGATATTCTTGACGTTAACCTGTTCGACACAGCCGGCATTGTAAGAAAATCGGCTCTTGAGGCAATCGGCTCATTCTCTTCAGCCGAATCTTGCCCGATACTCATTAAGGCACTTGAAAATCTTTCAAGAGTGGAATGTGTAAATGTAAAAGACGCCAGAAGAAGAATAGCAGATAAATTAATTGAAGATAATTTCTATAAGTTCTGATTAACTATTAACCTGTTTAATTAACTTCGTTGAGGGCTTCGCCGTTCACAAACTTCAAAAAAGACAAAAGTATAGAACCAAGATAAAAGACAAAAGTCACAAGACAAAAGTATAGAACCAAGATAAAAGACAAAAGGTTCAAGACATTA
>JAPLEB010000023.1 GCA_026391555.1 Bacteroidia bacterium
ACCATCAGAAGGATATTCAGGCATCTGTAAATAATCGTTGATCGTTGCAAACAGGTTCATTGTTGAAAGATAACCTTCGATCTTAGTTTCTGGCTTGATACGACCCGGAAACCGTATCATTAGGGGAACATGGGCTGATTCTTCATAGAATACATTTTTTTCACGCATACCATGTGAGCCCAGCATTTCTCCGTGGTCGCTGGTAAAAATCACCATTGTATTGTCCGATAAGCCAAGTTCATCGAGCTTGTCCAGAATTTTCCCCACCCAATCATCAATTTCCTTTACAAGCCCGTAGTAATCCGATATCATGTATTTTATCTTTCCCGGATCTGCATATTCTGTATTGTTCAAACGTCCGTTCTGACTTATGTATGGTGAATTCGACATTGGATCTGATATACTTAAAGGTACAGGCATATCTTTTACGGGATACATTCCCGAGTAGGGTTTAACCGGGAGCATCGGTGCATGAGGAAAATGGAAGGAACAGGTAATGCTAAAAGTCTTATTTCTATTTCTCTCAAGCGCATAGATAGTTTGTCTGGCATAAAAAGCACTAAAAGAATTTTCTGCAGGAATGGAAAGTTCTCCATGAAGATCACACTGTGGAAATTTTTCACTCAGATTTTCCACCTCTTCAACAGTCATTCCATTATGTTTGTCCAGGGGGTTAGGTCTATAAGGCCTTTTCGTGAAGGTGTCGTATAATTCGCCTGGTTTTTGCTTTTCTCTTGGGAATATGGGGTCTAAATAATCAAGGTAGAAGGTAGTAAGTCCTCCTGCTGTAAAAACCGATTTCCCATTTTTAGTTTTTAATATAGGATTTTGATATATTTCAGCATGAAATTCAGGACTATGCCATTTCCCATAATATTCACAGTTATATCCATTTTTGGTCAATAATTCATCAAAAGTTGGCATCGGCATCCTGCCTGTTTCTTTTTTTGAATTTGACAATTCATTGGTCAGTATCTGATGGTGTTCGACCGTGCAACCCGTTAAAAGAGATGCCCGTGTAGGAGCGCTAACTGCACATTGGGTATATGCATTTCTGAACCAGGCTCCCTGTTTTGCCAGGCGGTCGAGATTTGGTGTTTTGAGCACTGAATTTCCTGCAATACTCAACGCATCGAAACGCTGCTGGTCCGTGATGATAAACAAAAGGTTAGGCTTTTGTTCCTTCTGGGCAACTACTCCCTGTGCAATTATTATGCTGCCAAATGAAGCGGCCCCGATCCTGAATAACGATGTCTTAATCATATTCATTAGTCTATTGAGGTTTAAAAACATCGGGAATAGCCATTGGATCTGTTCCCCATTGTTTATTCGGATACGCACCCATAATTAATTCCAGGGTTCCTCCGTTTATTAAATCGTCGTGTGTAAACCAGGGGGCATTTAAAACCCTTCCATTGAATCTGGCACTTTGAATGTATTTGTTTTGTGCTGAACAATTTGGGGCAGAGACAACAAATTTTTTCCCATTCGGAATATTGATAGTGACTTTTGAAAACAATGGACTTCCAATGGTATAAACCGGAATACCGGGTGTAATGGGATAAAATCCCATTGATGAAAAAACCACAAAAGCCGACATTCCACCACCGTCTTCATCGCCAGGAATGCCGAAAATATTGTCTTTAAACCAGGTATTCAACAGCATTCTGATTTTCTTTTGGGTTTTCCAGGGTGAATTCGTAAGGTTGTACAAGTAAGGAATGTGAAAACTTGGTTCGTTGCCCATTGAGTATTGACCAACAATACCTGTAAAATCAGGGAAACGAGCATATAATTCATAAGTGCTCCTTCCTAAATTTTCCCTGAATAGTTGATCGAGACGGAGTTCAAAGGCAGCTTTTCCCCCCATCAGGTTTTGAAGTTCCGGAATATTATGCTGAACGCTCCATAAATAAGTCCAACCATTGTTTTCATCGTAATAATCACGGCCACCCATACCTCCATCGAATTTGGGGTCGATATCTATCCACTTACCATTCTTGTCTTTTGGCATGAAAAAGCCTTTTTCTTTCCAGTAAAGGTTTTCGAAATTTTTTGCTCTTTGAGAAAAGAACTTATAATCATCGGATTTACCCAGTTCTTTGGCCATTTGAGCTAAGGCCCAGTCGTCATAACTGGCAGCAAGTGTGACAGCCACAGCCTGTCGTTTTTCAAATGCATCGACGCGTTTTACCGTTTCTCTTTCACCGGGATGTAGCGCCGGGAAATAACCGTTTTTATAAAAGAAAGTATCTAATTCGCAAGCCGCTCCCATTTTCCATGGAACCATTGTTCCCTGGAGTGCATTCTTTTTCATGGCCTCGTATGCCATGTTAATGTCAAAATTTCTGATTCCCTTACGCCAGGCATCCAGAATCATTATAGTGGAATGAAAACCATTCATGGGAGGAGTATCTCCTTCAAGTTGGGGGAATTGTGGTAACCAACCCGACTGTTGGTACATCCTGATATAGGATGAAATCATGTCGGACTCTATTTCAGGATTTAAAATAAAACGAAGCGGATGCAGTGCCAGATGTGTGTCCCAAATCCAATCATCGACATAAAAATGACGGTTGTCCATATGAATCTGTCCATCGTAATTGCTATAATACTGACCATCTTCTGAAATGTTTATCATTCGCTCCAGGCAGCGATAAAGTGCGGTGTAAAATGTACGTTTATATGCATCGGTGCCACCTTCGACCTGAATTTGGTTAATTACTTTTGACCATTTCGCTCTTGCAGCACTTTTTACTTTTTCAAAATCAAAATCCGGAATTTCATTTTCAAGGTTTTTTTTGGCCTGTTCAACGCTGATGTATGAGATTCCATATTTGAAGTGAATTTTATTACGGCTTGATTGATTCCAGGTAATCCATGTATTTTCTCCACTTTTACTGAATACACCCGGTGCATCAAAAACCCCAAAAGCAAAAGCATTCATTCCATCAAATGATTCAGTACCTGTTATTGAACCGTCATCGTTCATTTTCCAATTGATACCACTTAATGCTTTAAGAAATAGCTTTCTGGTGGTGTTTTCAGGAAAATTGAAACGATAAAATCCCGTCTTTTCCCCCGGTGAATATTCCACCGTGATATCGAAATCTTCGAGCCAGGTTGAATAATAGTAGGGTGATGCTATTTCCAGATCCTGGTCCCAGGCCGAAACAGGTACCTGATTTTCAGGAAAATTTCCGGAAACAGGTAAAAAATTGAAAATCGCATCGGATCGATGACTTCTTACAGTAAGTGGAAACGAGCAAATCTGATCGTCGCGGTAATCTTTTCGGGCGGGATACATCCGAACCATTGAATTTGGAATATGCATCCGGGTACGGGTAGGTTGCAGAAGAGGGGCAATTCCACCAATCTGAGGGTCGACATATTTCAAGTTGTCGACCTGTTTTGTGTTCTCTTTACATGAAAAAAGAAGCATTATAATAAATAAAATACAGTTAGATTTGAGTAGTTTTCTCATTATGATTTATTTTAATGTGGTAAACGACGCTTCAAATTTTTGACAATTCTGCAATAACTCCTTAACTTTTTCAGGATTTACATTTGATAAATCATTCGACTCCGTTGGATCATTTTTAAGGTTATATAATTGAATTTCATTTTCTGTTTTTGCAGGAATGATCCCGGGGTATTGAGCCGGAGTGGCCTGTCCCGGAGATGCAATGATGGTTTTTCCATCAGGGGCACGGGGATCCTTCCAGGTGCTTAAATCAATTTTTTTGAAATAACCAGGATTGCGCAAAAACAGTTTCCAGTCACCTTTTCGAACAGACATCAGGTTATTATTATGCATACTGAAAACCGGATCATGGGTGGCCTGGTTTCCTTTCAATATTTCAGTAATATCCTTCCCGTCAAGAACATTCTGCGAAGAAGGTGAAACATTTGTAAGAGATAGTAATGTTGGAAAAACATCGGGTGACCAACAAGGAACTTCAACCTTCGAATTTTCAGGAAAAATCTTAGGATACGAAATAATAAATGGTACTCGTATCCCTCCTTCCCAGGTTGTTGCTTTCATCCCCTTCAACCCGCCGGTGCTACCTCCATACCAGGGACCGTTATCCGACATAAATATGACAATAGTATTGTCCAAAATCGCCAGTTTTTTTAAGGTATTCATTATTTCCCCAACCGACCAGTCAAGCTCACGAATGACATCCGAATACAGATCGTTTGGTGTTTCCGGGGTATAAAACCTATCGGATGCCGCTAAGGGTTTATGTGGCATAGCATGGCAAAGATGAAGGAAAAATGGTTTGTCCTTATTTGTTGTGATAAATTCAATGGCCTTTTGGGTATATTTTTGAGCCAATAGCCTCTGATCAACCGGATACTCAACTGTGTCCATATTTTCGATGATTTGGACCGGGCGCATGTCGTTCGAATAGAGGATTCCATAATATTCATCAAATCCATGTTTTACAGGGAAATACTCAGGTTTATGGCCGAGATGCCATTTCCCAATGCATTTTGTGCGATAACCAGCTTCCTGAAAAACATTGCCAAGGGTAATTTCATTTGCATTAATTCCAACATCATTAATCCCTGCATCAGGTGCCGGGTTTTGAACCAGGCCATGACGAAGGGGAAACCTTCCTGTAAGCAGAGTAGCCCTTGATGGTGCAGAATATGGAGTCGGGACATAAAAATCGGTACAACTCACACTATGTTCAGCCAGCTTATCAATATTGGGTGTTTTATAGTTTTTCTGCCAATAACATGAAATATCACCATACCCCAGATCATCGGCTAAAATGATAATAACATTGGGTTTATGTTCTTTCTCTGATTTACTGTTTTTAGAAGTACAACCTGCTATTAACAGTGCAGATGAAAAGAAGAGAAAAGCTTCGGCAAATATTTTTTTCCTGATATTTTGCATAGCATTTGAGATAAATAGTAAGATTAAAATGGATCAGAATCAAGCACACAAGCGATTTAAATTGGGTTCTTATAAGATATTTCAGGAGACCTGTATTAAAAAAAGAAAGGGCAAGACCCAATAATACCGATCCTGCCCTTTACATTTCCAACTAACTAATCATCATATAAAAACTTTTTCCTAATCCAATAATAATTTACGGATTAACAACCTGAACGGCAAATGTTTCAAATTTCATATCAGTATCAACAAATACCAGGGAATCGTTAGCATGATAAGTATTTCCTGCATCCACATAAGTATAATCCAAATAAATCGTGCGATGTTTTTCGCCATTGTAACCTTCAGCTTCAGTATCTGCTTTAAAATAATATTTACCCGTTCCGTTAACCACCACTGTGGAAGCACTTTTTTGTGATATAGTTACACTTTTGTTATCCTTATTAAAGGTTAACAACATACTGTATTTGGCATTAGCTCCTTCCTTGTTTGTTCCCCCTACTGTTGACATAAAATTCTCTGTCAAAGATTTAGTGGTTAATTTTGTCATATCATTGCCTGTAACAAAACGGGTGGAATAGGAAACAACATCCAGTGCATTGTTTGTATTTGTTCTTTTTCCTCTTAACAGATACATTCCATGAGTTGCGTTGATATACTTAATTCCAAACAAGATATAATTTTGGGGTGGTACTACCCAATCGTTTGAATTTCGTGGATCAGGAGAAACAACTGTACTGACCGGGGCTCCGCTCAGTATGGAGTCTCCTTCTGCATCAGTAATACGTACAGGAAGAACATAACGTAATCCTGTTGTAAGAGGGTCTGCGAAAAATGCATCCGTTAAATTCACTCTTAGCTTTCCAAAGAAACTACCGGCTGGAATGATTATTTTATCAATTGTTGCATTATAATACTGGGCCGGTAATAACTGAAGTGCATTACCTCCACCATCTTTAATATTTGATGCTAATTCAGGTGCAAGTTCCACTGTAAGTACTCTATCTTTTTTATTTGCATACATTCCTCCAATTGATGCACCAATACTAAAGGCGTGTTCCAGATCAATTGAATTATCTCCCTCTACTTCATCCCCCAACATGAGCGATCTGACAGGAGTTTGATATGGAAAATAGACAGTCAGGTACTCGAAGTCAGGAAATTCAATATCCTGGTTTTCACAGCTAAAGAGGAGCGTTACGATACTTAATAAATATAATATCTTTTTCATACTTGTAATTTTTTACATTTTAAACGATTACTATTGCCACCCCAGGTTTTGAATCAAGTTATACTTTAGGGTCTCTCCATATGGAACTGGGCCATAAATCTGATAATCAGAGAAATTGCGATTCTCTACTGTATGGTAGTTATATGTATTTCCGTCAGCTGATAGCTCCACTCCACTTACAGCATTTTCCATCTGAGTGGTCATCTTCCAGCGACGTAAATCCCAGAAACGTTGTTCCTCAAAACACATTTCTAACCTGCGTTCATTGCGGATAAGGTCTGTCATCTGTGTTTGATTTAATCCATTAGCGTAAACAGTCGACGTAATTCCAGCTCTGGTACGCAGTGCATTAATAACCTGTCGGGCGCTGAAACCTCCAATAACTGCATCGGGTCCACCAGCCTCATTGGCAGCTTCCGCAAAAATTAAAAGCGCATCGGTGTAACGGGCATAGGTGTAATAATGTAATCCACCTGAATTAACAATCGGATCTAAATTTACATTAGCTACATCCAGGAACTTTTTCAGATAATAACCTGTTTTCGTCGCATAAATACTTGTACTACCCAACGCATCCTGTGTTCCTGCTTGCGTATTGATGGTGATTGTTTGTGCTCCTCTTACAAATTGTGCACCATTAAATAAAATGTACTTTGCCAGTCTGGGATCACGTCCTGTATAAGGAGCACTTGAATTAATTTTGGTATCGGGAGTTGGTGTTCCATCTGCCATAGGGAATGTATTCACCAAATCCTGAGTAGGATTGGTCAGTCCCTGTCCATACTGCGAAGGCATGAAATTGGATACCTCCCAGGTAGTAGAAGAATTAATACGGGTAGAATACCAAAGCACTTCCGGATGCAGATCTCCTGCATTAGGCACATTCGGGTTACTGTAAAACTCTATATTTTTAGTATTTGCAAGAGTGATATAGGTCAGCCCGTTATTATTGTTCATCAAATCAGCTGCAGCCTGAGCTGCCATCTGGTATGTGTAGGTTCCATCTGAATAAGCGGGACTTGCAGCATATAATAAAGTTTTAGCTTTTATCAATCGGGCCACCGATCCATTTATTCTATTGGTGTTTCTCGCACCAACGGCGATATCGACATTTCCATTACCACTATCTGTCCATCTGACCGGAAGTATTGCGATAGCACTGTCACAATCGGTAACGATGAATGTTACCAAATCATCAAAAGAAGCGCGCGGAATCTGGTAATCTGAGGGATTTGCGGTTCCCAACACATGATCTACTATGGGTACACCAAGCAGTTCTCCATTTTTCCCAATTCCTGAATGTGCCTGAAGCAAATTGAAATAGTTCCAGGCGCGCAGAGCAAAGGCTTCTCCCCTTAGTTTTCTTGCAAAAAGAGAATTGGTTTGTGCGTTTTTCCAGTACCATTCAATATTATTCATCTGGTCTAAAAAAGTATTAATATACATAATACTCTCATAGGCTAAGTTCCATGCATCAAAAGGATTTGAACTTGAGGTCCATCCTCCGGAAACAACTGTCTTTACCGTACTTGTTGGAACATTGGTCAATGCATCGTCAGATGCGTACGATAAATTAAAGTTATTATGTGCAACAGGGATATTCCGGTATGCATTTATCAGAAATCCTTCGGCATAAGTCACTACGGACTTTACATCATTCAGATCATATATGTTATCTTTATCTGGCATTAATTTATTACAAGCATTGATAAAGGCAAGTAGAATAATGAAGATGAATATCAAATATTTGCGTTTTTTCATTTTATCTTGATTTAAATTGATTTAAAATGAGGTTACCAGACCGATTGTAAAATTTCTCGTTTTTGGAGCACCACCTATATTAAGTTCGGAGTATTGTTTATTTGATGCCATAACCAGGGCATTATTTACACTGAAATATACTTTTGAATCTTTCAGGAATGATAATTTATTCGAACCCGAGAAATGATATGTAAGTTGCATGGTAGGAATAACAAATGAGTTATTCTTATACAGCCAATAATCGGAATTACGATTATTATTACTTGACGAAGTTGTAGACAAACGTGGATGCAAAGCATTCAGATCTTTGTTATCAGGGCCGTATGCTTCGTTTACCATAACAGAGTATTTTACATCCCCGAAAACCCGGAAATAGTAACCTGTACGGTAATTGTTATCGCCCAACTGACCTATACCAACAATATAAAATTCAAGATTTTTAAAATATAGATCCAAATACAAACTATACTGAGTTCGCAATCCATGTCCAATAATCCGCTGGTCATTGTTGTCTATGATATTGTCGCCGTTTTGATCCAGGTATTTAATGTCACCTGGTTTAACCACTCCAAAAGATGGTACCGGTAAACCTGAGATGAGAGTTCCGTCGGGATTAAAATCGGCTTCACTGTAGAGTCCATCAGATTTCAAAGCCCACATTGCATCAGTTGAGGTTCCTGTTCTAATTAATGCGGCATCCGCACCTTCATAAGATGGTTCGTCCTGTTTAGTGATTTTGGGAGAGATATAGGTTAAGTTACTGCCGGCAGTTATTGAAAAATCTTTTGCAACGTCAAATTTGTAATTTACGCCCAGTTCCACACCCTGAGTTTGATCGCTATTGTTGTTATTGTAAACCAGGTTTTCAAAGCCAAGAATCTGTGGATATGTACTTGACATAAGTGTTATATTATCCAATGATTTACTATTAAAATACTCCAGTTCCAAATTCATCGCTTTTTTAAAGAGTGTTGCATCCAATCCAAGAGTAAAATCTCTTCTTTTTTGCAAAGTTATGTCATTGGGTATTGAGGCATAACCTGTCTCTGCGTTTGAAGATACACCATTTTGATAAGTAAAACTGTTTCCTCGTGTAAATGTGCTTCTGTATAAATTATAGTCGTCCCAATTATCATTTTTTGAAATACCATAGGATGAGCGTATTTTCAGATAATTAATAATTGGTATACCCGACATAAAATCTTCATCTGACAAAACCCAGCCAATTCCGAATGTAGGAGCCATCTCCACACGACTACCTTCTTTTTGTTTTCGGCTTCCTATACCCATTAATGACACTTCAGCTATGTATTTGCGTGAATACATATAGTTTGCCGAAAATCCCGTATGAAACAATACATTCCTCTGCAGCGTGTCATTTTTGGTTATCATGTCATTAAACACTAATGCAGTAGCTGAAATTTGATGCTTATCAAATGAACGATTGTAATTTAAGGTAGCATAATAGGAAATATGCCTGGAAAAATAAGAATTGGCATTATCTGTATTGTATGCATTTGCAGCCTTATCGGCACCTATTACATAAACTGTATCAAGCAATCCACTGACATCAAAGACAGGCTGATAAACAGCAAAGGATGGACTCTGATTAGCATACAGTGTGTTAAAGAAATTCATTCCTCCATAAAGACTTGCAGAAAGGCCTTCTGTAATAAAACGCATATCAAGGTCAAGTTTTCCGCTAAACTGTGCATCTCTCTGCATGAATGTCTTTTTGCCATTTTGAGTGAAACCACCATAAATATTGTTTAAGAATGAAGAATTACCGCCGAGTAATTGTCCATTTTCCAGGATGGCTTTTGAAATAATATAATCCCTGAAATCAACATCCGGAATAATATTCGGATCCCATAATACCGGATAGTTATTGGGTAGTTCTGTAGAAGCAGTAGACCAAATGCTATTCGTATTGGGTTGCTTGTTAAAAGAGAGTCTTGCTGCCGTATTAACGCTCATTTGCAGATACTCATTGATAGTAAAATCCAGATTCCCTCTTAAGTTTAAATTATCAGTATTGTCACCCTGAGGGGTATTAAGCCATCCGTTGCTCCGATCCCAGCCTGTATTCACATAGTAGCGCGCATTTTTGTTACCCCCTGAAACATCTGCAAATACATTTGCTTCGGCAGTACGGTCTTTTAAATAATAATCGGAATAGAAATTATTATCCGGATAACGGGCTGGATTTGCTCCACTGCGGGTCCCATCAATGGTTTCCTGACTATATCGCAGAGACGCGGGATCTATTCCGTCATTCAGCTGCGCTTCATTATATTTTTCCATATAATCAGCTGCATTCAGATATTTTGACATTGCCCGGGGAGATGCAATTCCGAATTGTCCGGCAATTCTCACTTTTTGAGTACCGGCTTCCCCCCGTTTGGTTGTGATAAGGATTACACCCTGATCTCCCTGTGCCCCGTACATCGCTCTTGACATTGCATCTTTCAGGATTACAATAGTCTCAACCTCCATTGGGTTTAAACTGCTTATATAGAAATCATTCTGTCTGATACCATCAACCAGCAGAACCGCATTTCCTGTTCCCCATGTATTGTAAGTACCAAATAATCCCGGTACTTTTCCATTCAGAATCTCTCCGATTGTGTTGCTCTGATGCCGTTTGAGTTCTTCCTGAACATCAATAGTAATAACCGATCCGGTCGTTGTCCTTGAAGTAATATTGTTAAAGGTCAGTTTAACATTCTTATTCATCCAATATTGCTCAGGAACAGTATCAGATTTTATATTACTATCTTGTGAATAAATGATCTGTGATAATGATAACAACGCTATCAGACAGTTGATCTTTATTATTATTCTCTTCATAATATTATTCATTTATCATTAATATGATTTTTATTAATTACCATCCCGGATTTTGTTCCCATTCAGTAGTAAATCTGGTAAGGCTTGGATCGAAAGGCATCCAATAGTGTTGATCTTTAAACACATACGCTGCCACATCTACACGTTTAAGGGTGGATTCAATAATAGCTTTCGAACTGTTAACATCAAAAGTCAGAGCCTGTAACTGTACTCCATCCTGGAGCTTTCCTCTTTTCCATCGTCTGATATCAAACCAATAAACCCCTTCATAAGCAAGCTCAACAGCTCTTTCATTCCGGTAAAGCAATCTGAATGCCGGGTCGGAAGCAAGTTCACAGGAGCCCGGAAGCGGATTATTTGAATAAAAAGACAATGTGGCAGCTACATTCGGTTGCCCGGCACGAAGCCTTATTTTATTAACTGCATCCTCTGCGGTCATGGAAAGTCCGGCAGGAATGGTGTTGTAACTACCGGTGCTCTCAAAAACTGCTTCGGCATAAGTTAGGTAAATATCGGCCAACCGTAATAATGGGGTACAAAATGTAGAATTCCCAGGATTATTCTTGGTTATATTGTCACATAAAAATTTTCTTACGGCATTACTATTCTGTGCTCCGTCTGTTGATAACTGTGCAGCAGAAAAATTAAGGGTAATTTTATCGACTTTGTCACCATGCATATAAAAATTAAATTTAAAACGATTGTCCCTGTTAGTCCATCTTATGGCCGGCAATTTGTCATATAGAACACTGTAGCGCGATCCGTCTTTCATTTCAAATTTATCCAGATAATTCTGGGAGCCCATTGCAGCTTTTTGACCGGTAAGCTGGTTCTGACCATAATTTCTGGCAGTAGACTGGCTGACAATAGGTGCACCAAATCTGTCAACTGTTCTGTGAAACAAGACTTCAGGTGTATAAGGCTGAGTTCCGTCAACTGTTGCAAATGCCGTTCGCATATTGGCCCATTGAGTAAGACCGTCTGCATCGGCTGCAGGCATACCCGCTGGCTGAGTGCCTACCAAACTTACGGCTAAATCGATCGCCTCTTTACAAGCTACAGCACATCTGTTGAGTAAATCTTTGTCGTAATCCGCAACTCCGGTAGCCTGCTCATTAAAAAGCGGACTTGCCGAGAACTGAAGCGCCTTAGCCTTAAAACCAAGTGCCGCCAGTTTGGAAGGACGCCCCCAATTGATATTTGGTGAAGGCCAGTTAGCAGGCAATAATTCTGCTGCGGCATCAAAGTCTTCCACAATTTTTTCAAACACGGCCTGAACATCTTTGTAGGTTTTTCCATCTTTTTCATAAGTCCAATGGCGTTTCATATTTTGCTCTTCAGCTGTAAAAACCTGGTCCACATAAGGCATTGTACCAAACGACCTTACAAATTCGTAATTATAGTATGCCCTGAAAAAAAATGCCTGACCTTTCAACCAGTCTCTTTGCTCATCAGTAGCATCTGTTAAAAGGCCCGATTTTAATTTTTCGAGGCACATGTTACAAATGCGAATATTCTGCCACATTGAAGTATACAAACCGGCTGACATCATATTGCTTTCGGCCCCGCAATAAATACCACGGTTGGTCAGCATATACATATAATTGCCTAAATTGCCGTTATAAACAGTTTGTGCTGAAGGCGATAGCGCCTCACCACCGACAGAATGAGTTACCCTGGCTCCATGGTTGTTATAGTCAACCAGGTTATTAAGCAACTGATCCTGGAATCCCTGGAAGGATGCATAAGTACCAAAGATCTGTTCTTCTGAAATATCCGCCTCTGGGGGGATGTTAAGATAATCCTTGCAACTGACCATGAGTAACACCATCATCAGAAATAGACTTATTATTGTTATATTTCGTTTCATATTATTAGGTTTATTATTGATTATTAAAACTGGATATTCACGCCAATATTTATTTGCTTCTTGGTTGGATAATTAGATCCGGTATCATCCATACCTACACCATCGATTGGCATTTTTGTCCACAATAATAAGTTTCTTCCATTAATAAACACCCTAAGGTTATTTATGCGGAAGGGTTCAGTCCATTTTTTGGGTAATACATAACCTAACTCAACCGATTGCATTCTGAAAAATGAGCCATCAAACTCCGTAAACTGCCCGGTTGGATTATATGTTTTAGCGCTCAGTGCCAGTGCAGGATAGGTAGGATTACTATTATGATACTCTGGTGTCCAGGTATTAGACAAAATTATTGTAGGAACATAAAGATTATCATAATAGAACAAAGACGGAGAAATTTTACGGGTAGCGTTATAGGCTCCCAAAAATTGAACTGAGAAACTTAACCCTTTATAATCGGCTCCCAGCGTTACTCCATAATTGTTTTGAGGATAAGATGGGTATCCGTATGGGACATTATCGTCAGTACTATAGTATTTTCCATCGGCGTTAAAATCAAGCATGATCAAGTCACCCGGCAACAGGAAGGCATTTGAAGAGGCAGTGGCAGCACCGGTCGCACAGTATATATCGTCCCAGCTTTGATAAAATCCGGTCGAAAGCCCTGTAGTAGTCTGACCTAATGGCTTTCCTTCAGGTTTTTGATGGGGCAAAGTTAATTCAGTAGATTCTTTATAGATAACCTCGCTTCTTGCATAAGACCAGTTAGCACTTACTGAATAGTTAAAATCCTTATTAATAGAATTGCGATAGGATAATACCAGTTCAACTCCATGCGATTTTGCCTTTCCGACATTAGCCGGCGGTGCTGGTTTTCCAAAAATAGGAGGTACAGTATTAGCCCTGTCAGAAGCTCCTATCAACATTTTCGTTCTATATTCATTAAAAAAATCTGCAGTGAAGTTGACCTTGTTTTTTAAAGCTGCAAATTCAAAACCAAGGTTCTGTTTTGTTGCAGTTTCCCATTGTAAATCAGGATTGCCCGGATTTCCCTCGTTGTACCTGATATATCCTTCGTAAGGAGCGGGGTATCCATAATAATTTTCCTCATAGGCATTCACACTGTATGTATTCCAAATGGTTAAGTAGGGCCATGTACTTCCGGTGTTTAAGTTATCATTACCTACTAATCCATAAGAATACCTCACTTTAAGTTTGTCAAGCCATTTTGCCGTACCTTTTAAAAAACTTTCGTTGGATATCACCCACCCTCCTGCAACAGAAGGGAAAAAGGCGAATCGATGTTCCGGACCAAATTTTTCGGAGCCATTGTATGCACCGTTTAATTCAAAAAGATAGCGCTGATCGTAATCGTAGGTTACGCGTCCTACCCAGTCCTCACGTTTATGTGGCCATCTGCTACCCACTTCAGATTGATCGCGGCTGAACATGGCCATTGCAGAAACATTGTTCTTTTCAAACGACCTGGCGTACTGCAACTGCACCTGATAATACAAGGAACGCTCGGCATCTCCTAATGCTACACCCTCAACTCCGTATGAATTAGGTGTTTTTACCCATCCAAACCCTTCCTTTCCTGCTGTGGGCTCGGTATATGTGGTCCAGTTGTCCATATTGGCCGGGCTGCCATTCAGCATATAGGTTTTGGTGGTAAAGTCGTAATAACCACCATTTAGGTAAAAATTCTTATCTATTGTTTTCGTTGTAACGCCAGCATTACCGATATTTTTTCCTGCAGTTCTGAACGTATTATCATATGCGACCTTACCAGACAATGTCAATCCTTTGGTTATAAAATCAAGTTTCTGAGTTAATGTATAGTCCATGTTAATCATTGTACGCGGATAGTAACTCATTCCCGTAAAATTAAAGTCGTACCAGGGATTAGCAGCATTAAACCTTCCATCCTGCGTCCCGGGCACTCCATCTTCATATACCCTTATGGGTGTATCTCCGGAAAGATTTGTCAAAACAGGAAATATGCCATTCAATGCCCCGCTGTTCCTATTAGGAGTAGTTTGTATCCCATACATTCCTGCAAAATTGGCAGACAGTTTAGTTGTTTTTGTAATGTCAAAATCAAAATTTGTTCGAATATTCAACCTGTCGTATGAATATGACGGGACATAACCCTGTCCTATATCCTCATTCCTAAAAATATCGCCAACATGATTATAAGCTACAGATGTAAAATACTTTACCTTTGCGGTTCCTCCGCTGGCAGTAACATTTATCCTGTTCGACGTTGAAAACTTATTCAGCATAATATCCTGCCAATCCTGGTTGGGATAAGCATAAGGATATTGTCCGGCTCTGTAATATCCTATCTCCTGGTCGGATTTATAGAGCTCAGTCCATAATCCATTGTTGAAACGACGGGTACGGGTGAGAGCATAATCTCTTGCCACCGCGCCGTCAGCAGTACTTAATACATCATATAGTTTTGAGGGAGTTTCAAAAGACTGCTCTGCTTCTACACTAAACTTTGCTTTTCCTTCCGTTCCTCTTTTTGTAGTAATAAGTATAACCCCATTGCCACCTTTTACTCCAAACACCGCGGTAGCTGAAGCATCCTTTAATACTGAAACATTTTCCACCTCGCTGATATCAACATCGTTCATTTCACGTTCCACACCGTCCACCAAAATCAGAGGAGAGGAATTATTCCAGGTAGTTTTCCCACGGATAAGAATCTCCGAAGGAGAATAGATTTTCAAATTAGTTGCATAATCTCCTCCAGGCATACCTGAAATGGATAGAACTGATACTCCAGGTATTACACCGGTAAGTGCATCTGTCAAGTTGTTAACATTACCCTGTTTCTTAAGATCTTCCACTTTTGCAGTTCCAATAGCGCCAACGACAGTGGGCTTCTTTTGTGTTCCATATCCAACCACAACAACTTCTTCCAGGGCAGTAACATCTTCCTGAAGTGTAATGGAAAGGAATTTGTCAGTGTTCGTGATATCAACCAACTGGGTTTTCATTCCAATAAATCGAACCATTAACTTTTGCCCTGAGTTTGCCTTAATACTAAACTGTCCATCTATACCTGTAGTGGTTCCGATGGTTGTACCTTCAATCACGATGTTTACACCGGGAAGGGGATTACCATCTTTATCGATCACTGCACCCTTTACCTGGACCTGCGCAGAAATAACGGAGCAAGTGAAAATAAATAATGCAGAGAGGGCAAGTAGCTTTTGCCAATTTTTCATAGTCATTAAGTTTTTAAAGGATTAGGAATTTTTTTCAGAATAAATCATTCATATATTTGGTTAGTTAAAATTGGGTTAGTAATATGAAATTTAATTTATGAGGTTTAATAAAGTATTAATAAATGATTAATAAAATTAATGAGTATTAAAAAATCCATTCAGCAAATCGGTTATACGTTCATAATCAAATAATTAAAAAACATATTTTATTGAATTTTTTTATTATTTTTTGAAATTATTCAGAATGAAATTTGAAACATATAAAACTGGAAGAATCCAAATTTAAGCATCTACCAGGAAGGGATAAATAACAGTGGAAAAGATGTTGCGAAAACCGACATCCTTCTGTTATTTAAATAACACCAGATCTATTACATTTTTTGGATTTGTTAACCAACTACAAGTACATGTATCCCCGTATATCAAAATCATATCAGTTTTTCTATATCTTCACAAAACGGATTGAAATTCCTTTCATATTTAGAATATATGTACCTTTGGTTAAAGAAGAAATATCTATTGTCCCTTCTCTCAATTCCCCTTCAATTGCTTTCATTCCAAAGATGTTAAATACAACAAAGTGACTTCCGTTTTCAGCTCCGGCAACAAACAACTTGCTATTCGAAGGTACAGGATAAACTTTCAATATTCCTTTTGATCTATTGTCATGGACGCTTGCTGCGATAGGAGGTTTAATTGGTAAATCATTGGTTAACTGGATTTTGCCGTCCAGCATTTTTTGGATCTCTGTTCCGATTTGCAGGTACCAGTCACCTGGCAGATCATAACCATCTTCATCCAGAGGTACAAGAGAAGGGTTTAAAACCGGGCAGTCTTTCTGAGTTTCCGCCATTTTATACATAGCAGTGCCCTCATCAATCTCATCATACATAGCTACATACAAAAATTTATTCTTCAGCTTGCATACCTCGTAAACCTGCTTCCAGAGATATTTACCACCATTGCGGGGATTCTTATTACGTAGCGTTGGATCAAAGTTTTGATAAGCTACAGAGGCTCCGGGTGAAACAGTTGGGTTATAATCAATTCCGCGGACATCGCACCATGCTTTATCGCCTGCCATTCTATCTAGCCAGACCTGATTATATGGGTCATAAAAAATAGGCCGCCAGGGCGAAATCATGTCCAATCGTTCATATACCGTCATAAATCCTTCTTTAGTATTTGTTCGCCAGTCATTCGGCACACCTCCCATGACATAAACCTGATATTTCGACTCGGAAGGTTTCTGAAAAGAGTCCAGGATTTGTGTTGCCTGGGCTGGTGTCATTTGCCTGTTTGAAAATCCCATGCCCCAAAACCCGATAACAGGTTTTCCATCCTGGTGCATATACATAGGACTTTCTGTGATTTTAAGATCATCGACACAATGTTTCCAATCGGCAATTATTTCATCAATATATTCTTGTCCTCCTCCGGATTCCGACTTATCGTTATTACAGGGCATCATGCAAAACTTAATCCCGTATTTCTCGCAGGCACGACGCACATACATTGCCTTGCGGTCCATTTGTTCCAAAGTTGCCGGATTGTGGATATCATATTCCTGACGTTGTAAAAAGCATCCTTTAAGACCATATTCCTTCATCCAGCGGATGTGTACATCAACCGTTTCATAATCGTTGGAGGAATAAACCAGAACCGGAGAACCATCGGGATAGTGCAGTTGAGTTTCATATAATATCGGATATTCACTGAAATCAGGCCAATTGTCACCGCTCATGTGGGCTGCATCGGGAATACCACCATCAAACCAGTGGCTCCACCCATCCTCCGGACCACGGTGCCAGGCCTGATAGCCATAGTAGGCACCATAATCAAGGTCGTTTTGCCAGAGTTCAGATTCGGTTGTTACCGCACTAAATATTTGGGAGGGTTCTCCTGTGTTATAATAACTATCGCGCATCCTTACCCTATAACTGTATTCGGTGTGTGGCATAAGTCCGCCATCGCTGTAATATGGTGAACTTTGCCAACCTGAACCATCACCACCAGAGTTTCCGGTCATTTCTTCAAAATAGTACTCAATAATGCCACTGGCGTCGGAGCCTTTTACTGCAGTCATATTTATGGTTGTTCCTCCTATGACTGCCGGGGGAATTTCGAATGAAGCCGGATTGGGCGTAGGCGGGTCAAGTTCTTTGGCCGTCCATTTTAAGAACATGTTTTGTCGTTCATTCTGAAAGACATTATCAGACAAAGCATTGTTGTAAATCTTCAGTTCACCGATATGCTCGATTAATTCTGATTGACCGGATATAGAATTAGTCAGGAAAAATGTAATCAGTAAACCTAATATCATTTCCCCAAAGCCTCGAGTCATTTGTTTTCTATATGCAATTATCCTCATTTAATTTTCTTCCCAACTACTTGATTACAAATATCTCCGACAGACTCATCTTAGTATTGGAAACATTAATGATATAGCATCCTTTGGGTATATTCATCAAATTTAATTCAATTTGGTCATTTGCATAAAAACCATCCTTGATCAAAGACCCTGAAAGGCTATGAACTTTATATGTCCCATTTTTGAGATACTCCGGCAATCTTACCTCGAAACACCCTTTGGAAGGATTGGGATAAATTTGAATTTTGATTGCAGGAACAGGCAATGGTTTATTTAAATTTGAACTCAGATCTCCGGTCAGCTCACCGTAGGGTCTGTCCGGGAATGATTTCAGGTTTTCCTGAAGCTTTTTCCTCATAAATAATGCTGTATCAGGTTTTGAATCATAGAGATTAACCAGTTCATGAGGATCATTCACCAGATCAAAAAGCTGATTCCTCTCAAAGTACAGGGGATTCTTTGCTGCAGCACGATATCCCAGGTCTTTGTTCATGTTATAATACGGAGCATCCAGAAGTTCGCCCTGGTACCCCGGGAACTTCATACCCGCTGTAATTCCCATTTCTGTTTCTTCATCATAACGCACGGTAACATATTTCCAATTTTTTGTCATTACTCCACGGGCGTATCCTAATTCAAAATATAAATGGTCGTGAACAGGACTTATATTTCCCGCCAAAATATTCTTTACACTAACCCCATCGATGGGACTAATTGATCCCATATCCACGCCTGCCAAATCCAGAAAAGTTGCAGGGAAATCTATATTCTGGACCAGTTCATCGTAAGTTGAACCGGCCTTTATTCCTGCCGGCCAGTACATCATTAACGGCACTTTTACACCACCTTCGTATATTGTTGTTTTCCCATTGTTGTAATTCCCATGATCAGAAGTAATTACTATCAGAGTATTTTCTAATTTCCCTTTCTCTTTTAGTTTTTCTACAATGGCACCAACTGCGTAGTCGAACCACCTTAACCATGCATGTTTATCTTCTAATCCAAGAGCTTCAACCTCAGTTTTTATTTCATTTCTGCCAGGCAGGTAGGAATAATCACCCACCACTAATCCTTTTGAAGTAAAATTGGGATTAGCATCCAAACCATTAATGTATTTCCCGTTCTTTGTAGCCCATGGAGCAGGACCATGTGGTATGTTTTCGCTGTAATACAGAAAGAAGGGTTCATCTCCCGATTGTTCAATAAATTCCAGTGCTGCCTTATTTTTCCATTCCACATTATGGACATTAAGTGAATCATTATTCAGCTCTTTCAGATTTGCACAATAAACTGCGTTTGCATAATCAAATCCAAACTCTTTGATCCTCTTCACCCAGAGATCATGATTATACGCCATAGCAGCCGAAACAGCAGGAATATTAGGGTCATCGCCCTGTCCAACAACTTTAAAACCACCTGAGCCGGTTAAACTTGCATTCAAAAGATCGAAATCAATCAGGTGGCTTTTGCCCACAAAACCTGTTTTGTAACCGGCACGTTTAAGTAAACGCGGCAAATTTTCTTTGTCCTCCTCCAATTCCACATTATTTTCAGGTCGGGCCATTTCCCCTTCGGCATTCTGTGTCATAAAAAAGTTGCTTTCACAACGACCAGCGTACCTTCCGGTTAATATTGCATATCTGCTGGCGCAGCTTACAGAACTCGATACATAAGCTCTGTTAAATATTATGCCGTTTCGCGCCAGGCTATCAATAACAGGAGTATGGACATATTTGTCACCATTGAAGCCAAAAGGTCGTGATTGTGTTGAACTGGCCTCTTCGATTGGAATAGAACTCTGGTCATCGGTCATTATAAAAATGATGTTTGGCCGTTCCTGGGCAGACAGGCTTAAACTAATCAGCTCCGGAATTAAAAATGAAATCCCCAAAAAATGTTTTTTGTTCATTAATATTTCTTTTTAGCAGTCTATTTGATAAAATCAATTGAATAATAATGGTATCTTTCTTTTCCTCACCTGTTTTGTAATAATTAAAATCATTTTTTAATCCTCTGGTTTACTATTTCATCCTTTCCTGTTGCGGGAGTAATTCGGACAAATTCGTCATAATAGCTTCTAAGAGTTCTTATTTCCTTCTGGTAATTATTGTCGTTTATTTTGTTATCCGTTTCCAGGGGATCGGTTTTTCTATCAAAAAACATATCACCAAAATCGCGGAAATCCCAATTTTTATGAATTGCGGTTGGATCGAGCATAATACCCAATTTCCGATCTTTTGTAATTACCGTAGCTTGCGACCAGCTTTCAGAAACAAAATATTTTCTTTTCATGGGATTTCCGGAAAGAAGGGTCTGCACCATTGATTCGCCCTGTAAAGGATATTTCAACTCTGGCATCTTTAAACCAAGCAGTTCGACTAAGGTTGGATAAATATCAATCAGGCTTACCAGCTCACCGATATGTTTACCATTTTCTTTATTACCCGGATATTTTATGATCAAAGGAATATTCAGAATATCTTCGTAAACATTTTGACCGGCTGCCGCCTTTTCGACCATCCCGTGATCCCCGACAAAATCGCCGTGATCGGCACAATAAATAACGATTGTTTCATTTGTCATTCCTGCATCATTCAGGGCCTTCAGTATTTCACCAACATGATGATCAATTTCGGTCACCAGCGCATAGTAAGCTCCAATATAATTACGCCACAGTTGCTCATTAGCGTACGCTTTATCTACATCCCAGACTTTATTATTTCCATCACGAATCGATTGCAGCATTGGAGGAATATTCTCTTTTGGCTCATAAAGGCTTTCCGGTTTGCTGATTGCACCTCCGTTTATCCGACCCTTTCCCCAGGAAGACACATCGTACATATCCATATATTTTTTCAGAGGTGTATAGGGTTGATGGGGACGATAAAATGTAGCCCAGCAAAAGAATGGTTTTTCACTTTTGGCCTGGTCTTTTATCATCTGAACAGTTAACCGGGTCGTAAAGGCCTCCATCGTCATATCCTCCGGCAGGGCTGACATCCTAGTTGCCAGGTCAGCAATCGGAAGTTTTTCGTTTGCATAGGATGAACAGGGTGATCCTTTTCCAAATTCGGCAGACCAGTCACTGGCAAATTCTTTTCCATAACCCATTTTTTCAACCCATTCCGTATAGCTGTTACCGGGAGTTTCATTGCACAAATGGCTTTGCTGAACATCCCATCCGGCATCGACAGCCTGTGAAGTATGTCGTTTCCCAAAAGCATAAGTATTGTAATTGTTTTGCTTAAATACAGTTGCCAACGAAACCACCTCATTCATTACTTCGGTTTTTTCACCATTCGAAAGTAATCCTAGAGTACGGGAATACAAGCCTGACATAAGCGATGACCTGGAAGGAGCACAAATACCTGTGGCGCAATAGGCCCTGTCAAACACAACCGATTCTTTTGCCAGTTTATCAAGATTGGGTGTGATCGCATCGGGGTGTCCTTCAAAACCCATTACTTTTTTATTATGCTGGTCGGAGAAAAGAATAAGCACGTTGGGTTTCTTTTTTGCTGACTCTGATTTGCTTTTTTGTGCAAATGAAAGACTTGCTGTCGTGAGAACCAGGACCTCTATCAGAATGATTTTATTAATTGATTCGTGTATAAGCATACTTTCATAATTTATGTGTGACTAATCTTTTGATTCAGTTAAATGTTTTGTTGTATAAATTTTCATCCTTATCGAAGCAGCCTTCCATATAAATAATCGCCTGATTATTCTCGATAGTAACAGGAGAGTCTGCCATATAATTTCTCATTCGGCTGCCCCAAACCGAAACGGTTAATTTTTTGTCTCCCCGAACCAGCAGAAAATCCCAGGACATGTTTTCAGGAACAGTTGTCAGAGCTCCGTTTCCACCAGAAAATGCTTCAACATTGCTTAGAGATGTATGCCCTTGCCCTTCAATGATTATCGGGTGAATATTCTCCACTTTTTCGCCGGTATTGGCAATAATTGAACCTTGTGCAATTTGCCAGTTCCGGTTTTTGGTGTTATTCCCACGTTTCAGAATACCAACGGCCACACAATCAAAATTAAAATTGGTCAATTGCCCGTATGATTCACCATCAAGAAGAATGCCTCCATAAGTGCCAAAAGTAAAAATATCGATAATCTGAGCATTATCGGTGTGGTTAATTGAATATGCAAATGTTTTTTTTGCAATAACCGAATCAACTACCGCCCGGCTGTATTGTCCGCCAATGAAACGCTGAGTTGCCGGGTTCACATGACAATGCAATATCCTGGGAACATCGTAGCAATAATCCATCCTGATAAATTCACCACTTAAGGGGTAACCATAACAATGTTCAAAGGTCATTAATTCGCAAGCATTTTTTCTATCTGCATTAAAATCAAAAGCTAAGTATTCGCCATAAAAGGTGAGGCAGGAAAGATACACCCCCTGCGCTTTGCTGGTTTGTGAAACCTGAATTGTTGCCTTATAAGGGATAATGGCTGCCGGGTCTTTGATTGTCTGCTCAGGATACCAAAATTGAATGCCTTTAATCTGGGTCCCGGATTCAACTGTAATAAAAGGATTTTCTCTGTCAGTAGTTGCAAAAACACTTCCAACCGGTTGTTTTTTTGTCGGGTGGGTCGTTCCCCGTGGAGTCGGACCATGCACCCCAATCAGGGAAACATTTTTTTTCAGGATAATTCCACCGTCAATATAATAGGGTTCGTCAGAGGGTTCAACAAACAGAGCCGCACCACTGGCCGAAGCCCAGTCTATAGCTTTCTGAAGATTTGTTTTGTTGATGGCTGCACTGTTCCCGGGTTTGACATCAAATTTCTGGATACTTGTTAACTCAGTAGCTTTTAAGGTATTGATGCCGAAAATTAATATCAGCAGTATGGTCAGGTTGGTTTTCATAGAAAATAGTTATCTTAAATCTGGGAAATTAATAAAAATGCACCGAATCAGGTAGTTCTTCCAATCCAAAATACTCATGTTCAATTCTGTTGCTGTATACCTTTACTATTCTCATGCCGGATGGAGCTTTACCCAATGGTTTTCCCAGGGCACTTGTAGTAACCATCTGGGTTTTTCCGTATGCTGCAAGGCTGTTATTGTGATAATGACCGGAAAAAACCGCTTCAACATTATTGTTATTAAATAAATCAAGATACTTTTTGCGGTAATCCTGATCAATGTTTGAGTATGTTGTCGGTTCATCAAACGTTTTGTTAAAGAACGGATAATGACAAAACAAAATAATATGTTGTGCGTCCTGGCTTTTTTTAAGCTTTTTTACCAGCCGATTATACTGTTCCTGCTCAGGCTTTTCCAATTTGGCTTTTATTAAACTGGAGTTAAATCCTATAAATGCAGAACCTTTGTGTATGAATGAGAATTTATCACTTCCGTAGTTTTGAATATATTTTCTTATGCTTTCCTCATCAGGGATTTGACCAAGATCGTGATTACCCGGTGTATAGTAAACCGGAATTTTTGGATTTATTTTTGCAGTTATCCGTTTAAATTCTTCGATCTGAGCAACGGAATCCGAATTATGAACAAAATCGCCTGTTATAACCACAAAATCCGGATTCAGATTATTTATTTTTTCTACGGCCTTTTCATATAGAATGGTTTCCTTTTCAAATCCGTTGTTGTTTTCAAACATCCCAAACTGCGGGTCGGTTATCTGTATGAAAAACCAGGGTTCATTTGGACTTTTATTTCGTGCAAATTCAAATCCTGAAATTAGCAGCAGCAGTAATATTGAAGTAAGTTGAATTCTTATATTTTTATAACTGCTTTTCACGATTGTTAAGATTATTAGTTTGGTCATAACATAAAAGACAAGCATCATCAGCTGAATAAGAGTTACTTTCCATTAAATACTGAAGATTAACTTTTATGTTTTTCATTTTCGCAAAATTCCGTCTATCAGATTCAATTCACTATCCTGAAATTTAATATTGGTCAATGATTTGAGATTGTCAGCAAGTTGCTCTACAGAGCTAGCGCCGACAAGTACGGAAGTAACCCGTTCGTCTTTCAGCAGCCAGGCAATAGCCATTTGTGCCAACGATTGATTCCTGTATTTTGCTATTTCGTTCAGTTTTTTAGCCTTTTCTATTCTTTCTCTCGTAACTTCCTCCTTTTTCAGAAATCCTGATGCTTTTGCAGCTCTTGAACCCTCAGGAATGCCATTCAGATACTTGTCTGTCAGCAATCCTTGAGCTAATGGGGAGAATGCGATGCAACCTATACCATTATTGCCAAGAACATCCATAAGTCCATCCTCCACCCAGCGCTCAAACATGGAGTATTTAGGTTGATGAATAAGGCAAGGCGTATTGTATGATTTAAGAATCTCAAATGCTTGTTGAGTTCTTTCTGCCTCGTAACTGGAAATACCTGTATATAAAGCTTTTCCAGTATTTACGGTTTGAGCCAGAGTTCCCATGGTTTCTTGCAAAGGAGTAAAAGGGTCCGGGCGATGCGAATAGAAAATATCCACATAATCAAGTTGCATTCTTTTCAAACTTTGGTCTAAGCTGGCAATCAGGTATTTGCGAGAACCAAAATCGCCATATGGCCCCGGCCACATATCCCAACCGGCTTTGGTAGAAATGATTAACTCATCGCGATGCGATTTGAAATCCATTTTCAATATCCGCCCAAAATTTTCTTCTGCAGAACCGGGAGGCGGTCCGTAATTATTTGCTAAATCGAAATGCGTTATGCCTGCATCAAATGCTTTCCAGATTATTTTCCGGAAGTCTTCGAAGACGTCCACTCCGCCAAAATTGTGCCATAATCCCAATGAAATAGCAGGTAAATTGATACCACTTTTACCGCAGCGGCGATAGATCATATTGCTATATCGATTTTCTGATGGTTGATATATCATGATATCATGAATTTAAGGTTAGATTTATAAATAATTGAGGTTAGTCAGTGCCTTGATCACAATTTCTAAATCAATTTCTCCACGAAAACCACTAAAACCGATTGATAATTTAGTGCCATCTTTTAGTATGACCGGTTGACCGCCCGGCCATCCAATTAAATCAGGTGCTTCAATACCAAATACTGTTTCATCAATTTCATTGTTGAAAATGAGTTTCTCATATTCTGCGGTTTTCATTCCGGTAATCCAAACCTGACTGGCTTTTATCCAGGCTATCTTGAAGGAGCCTCTTCGGGTCAATTTTCGTTCACCGTACATTTTCCCATATACATTTCCTTCTTCGTCAATAATGCAAATAGAAACATTACCATTTGTTTTTACACTATCTAATGGATTTTTCATGTAAGCAGGAAGGATTCTTTCAATTTCATCAATTAGTTTCTGAATACAATCTCCTAATTCTGAGTTTTTCATAATATGATATATTTATTAATGCATCGTGTTGTCTTTGTCATGTTTACCAACAGTGAACGGCTCCTTTCCCGTTGGACTCAAAATTAGTTACTATTTTTTGTCAGGTACTAAGAATATTTTTATTGAATTTTGGGAATTTCCGAATCCTTTCCCCACTCTTTATTGGGTAATTCTCCCAAAACAAGTTCAAGGGTGCCACCTTCCATAATTTGTTTGTGCGTAATAAACGGGTTGTTAATCTCTAACCCATTTATAAAGGCTTTCTGGATGTATTTCTTTGTTCGGCTGGCCCCTTTGGCAATAATGGTAAATTTCTTACCGTTTAAAAGATTAATTGTTGTTTCTTCAAAAACAGGACTTGTAATGTTATAAAATGGCAGGCCGGGAGTAACAGGGTACAAACCCATTGAGGTAAATACAACAAAAGCAGTCATTCCGCCGCCATCTTCATCTCCAGGTATTCCGAAGATATTATCCTTAAACCAGATATCGAGTAAAAAGCGGGTGTACTTTTGAGTTTTCCATGGCGCTCCAAAATAGTTGTATAAGTAGGGAATGTGGAATGAAGGCTCGTTTCCCATGGAGAACTGTCCAACCATCCCTGTTGAATTTGATCCATTCACATAAAACTCATTTTTCTTCATACCCAGTGGCTCCCTGAACATCTGATCCAGGCGTTCTTCTGCTGCTTTCTTGCCTCCCAACAACTGGATTAGCCCGTCAATATCGTGCTGAACATCCCATGCATAAGTCCACCCATTGTTTTCATCGTAATATTCACGATAACCTTTCCCTCCAGCAGATTTGGGATCGATATCAATCCATTCTCCCTTGTCATCCTTTGGCATAAACAACCTGTGTTCAGGATCCCAGAGATTTTTGTGGTTGTTGCCAGCCTTAGAAAATTTCTCAAAATCTGAAGTTTTACCAAGCTCCCTGGCAAACTGACCCAAAGTCCAGAAGTCGTAACTAATCCCCAGAGTCACCGGAACCGGCTGACGTTTTTCAAAATTATCCACCTGGAGTTCAGGCTCTTTTTCGCCAGGGTGCAGACCAGGGAAGTATCCATTTTCATGGAAGAAATCGTCAATCGGGCGCCGAGGTGTTCCCTGACGCCAGGGAATAAAAGTTCCTTCCATAAGGTTTTTCTTTATCCCTTCGTAGGCTTTTTCAACATTATAATCTTTCAACCCTTTCCGATAGCCATCAATAAAAATCGCAGAAGAATGATATGAATTCATACACATATGATTACCAAATACCTCCGGGAAGGTCGGCATCCAACCACTCTGTTCATACATCAGGGTATATGAATTCAGTACATCGTTTTCCATCTGAGGATTAAGAATGGTTCGCAAAGGATGATGGGCACGATAGGTATCCCAAATCCAATCGTCAACGTAAAAGGGGCGAATACTTTCATGAACTTTATTATCATATCCACTGAAATATATACCACCTTCATTGATGTCAATCATGCGCTCATATGTCCGGTACAAAGAGGTATAAAAAGTTCTTTTCTGTGCTTCCGTTCCACCTTTTACCTGAATCTGACTGATAACTTTTTCCCAGGCTTTCTTTCCGGATTTAGTCAAATCGTCAAATGATATATTTGTTAATTCTTTATCAAAATTGATTTTTGCCTGCTCAGGACTAATATACGAAACCGCATATCTGACCAATACCGATGTAGGGGAAGCCTTTAAGAATGAAACGGAACATTTGCCATTCTGAATATTTACCGAAGCATCCTTAATCAGATTATTGCCGTTGTCACGCAGTTCACCATAAACATACACTGTAACAACCATTTTAACCGGATTTAATCCTCTGGAGGTTTCACCTGTCTTCTCCTGAAAAGTGAAAGTCCCCTGCTTATCAAAAGTACATTTCAATTCATCAGAGCCTGTTATTAAGAGGTTTTTCTTGCCGGCACCCGGAAAGTCAATTTTATAAATGGCGCATTTTTCGCCAGGGGCAAAGCTGACCCGAATGTCGTCGTCGATTAAATAAGTTGAATAGTACCATGGATGAACCACTTCCAAATCGTGATCAATATTCATTTTTTGTTTCCACGAAGAATTTGTAATCTCTCCAAGGTTTACCCTCATTTGAAGAATACCAGCTGATCGGTGCGATACAACCTGCAAGGGAAAAGCATCAACCTGATCGGAGATATAATCCTGTTTTACAGGAAACATCCGGATCATTTGATTTGGTAAATGCATGGTTGGATATGTCGGGACCAGAAATGGCGCCACATTCCCAATGGTTGGGTCAATATATTTTGTAAAATCCTCCTGTGAAAAGGAATTTAATATTGGGTAAACAGAAAAAGATGCAATTACTAATGTTTTTCTGATAAATCTATACATATTAAATTTTGATTATTAGATATTTACTTAATAAAAGAACCCGGAGATGCTTTGTTATCAATTAATCTTAATTCTTCTTTTTTTCCCAATGAAACGAATCGCCTTCAATAACAAGGGTCAACTCATTTTTTGGTGTAACTCCGGGTGCAAATACCTTTGGAGCCGATTTTTGCATGTCCTGCATAATTGGTCGGTATTTTTCTTCCCCTGCCAAATTGTACCATTCATTTGGGTCTTGCTTAACATTGTATAACTCTTCCCCGCCATCAAAATAATAGATGTACCGCCAATTCTTATTGATAACAGCATAACTTCCCCTTTCATTACTTGGAAGGAATACATTTCTATCTTCTGCTCTGGATGGTTTTTTCAATGCAGGTACCAGCGATACACCTTCAAGGTTTTTAACTTCAGGTAAATCACAAAGCTCAATAAAAGTCGGGTACATATCGATCAGACTAACCGATGTATTTACTTTTTCATTTTTAGGAATCCCTTTCCCTGCCCAGATAAACGGAACATGCGATGTTCGTTGCCATAGTGTATGTTTGCCCCAATGCATTTTTTCTCCATGGTGAAAGCCCTGGTCGCTCCAAAAGACAATAATAGTGTTGTCTTTATAAGGGCTTGCATCCAATGCATCCAAAACACGCCCAAGCATCGCATCTGCAAAAGATGTTGCAGCAAGGTAACCAATAACTGCATCCCTTAAAACTCCTAATTCCTCCAGTTCCTTGTGTTGTTTCGACCGGTTGATCATATTTTTACGGATTCTGTCAGGAAGATCATCCAGATCATCTGCCTTATATGGAGGAAGTTGGATTGAATCCCTGTTATACATGTCAAAATACTTCCGGGGAGCATAATTTGGATAGTGTGGTGAATACAAACCCAACGCAAGAAAGAAAGGTTTATCGTGTTTTTGTTTAAGGATATCACAAGCCCAGTTTGTACGTATGGCATCCACCATATCATTTTCCTTTTCATTAGCTATTGGCCCCCATTCAAGATGCAATGCTGAACCACCATCTCTGCCAGATTTAGTGTAATAAGGGCTATATGGAAAAGGGGTTGGACGGGGAGCATCGCTCATGTAGTAGCTATTCATCTCCCAGCCCATGTCTTTTTCCTCCTGGCTTCGTGAGAAATATTTATCCCAGCCTCTTAAATCAAGAAACCCGGACCGATGATGATAGATTTTACCAGCTCCATAAGTACAGTATCCACCTTGTTTAAAGTCCATTTGCATTGTGATCAGATCTGGATGATCGAATTGAAAAGGATCTTCTTCATAACAACCGGTAGTTGATGCATTTAATCCGGTCATAATTGCAGCGCGTGATGGCGCACTGAAAACACCAGGTGCATGGGCATAAGTAAAAACTACTCCCTCTTTTGCCAGACGATCCATATTTGGTGTTTTAGCCTGATTATAACCCAGGGGAGTTACCCAATCATTCAGGTCATCCATAGCAAAAAATATCACATTGGGTTGATTTTCTGGTTTGTTGTTTTTTTCTCTTAGGCTATCCTTTGATTGCAAAGAATTATCTGCCGATCCTAAAACGGAAATCATGCCTGGGATCAACAGAAGTTGATGTACTTGTTTCATAATAATAAATTGTTTACTCAAATAAGATTCATTGCAAATTCAATATGTTATTAGTGAATTTCCTGCGATTTTACAATTTAGGTTCCCACCCTTTTTCATAGGTCCGGCTCCAAAATTTTTGTGCATTCTTATCGTCGATGATGTGCCCGTTTTTAGGATCGATATTCAGGTCGCTGCCAACACGCCATGAAATATTTCCCAATTGCATTGCAACCACACTTTTATAACCGGTTTCCACGTCACAGTTCGGACGGCGGTTGTTTCTTATTGCATCGAGAAAGTCGGCAACATGCCGGCTATCCATAATCAGGTTTGGGCTGGCTGTATTTCTTCCCTGTAAATCGTTTGTTTCAGGTATATCGGAATTTACTTCCTTTACCAGCTTGCCGTTCAGGTCATAAACTTTATAGCTATCGGCTCCGGTATCCAGACTTCCGTTTTCGCCATAAAAAATGATCCCGCGGTCGGCACCTTCTATTTTCCTCCCGTTTGAGCTTCGACTTTCCCATACCAATAAAACCCGGCCGGGATATTCTATAGTAACTATTTGTGTGTCTGGTGTTTCCCAGTCGTCTTTAAAATGATAACGTCCGCCTTGCGAGCTGACACGGGTAGGGAAATCAACGCCCAGTCCCCAACGGGCAACATCAACTTCGTGTGTTCCATTGTTCAGAGTTTCGCCGGTTCCCCAATGCCAGAACCAATGCCAGTTGTAATGAATAAGCCCTTCTTTGTATGGCATACGGGGAGCTGGTCCCTGCCAAAGTTCATAATCGAGCCATTCCGGAACTGTTCCTGGTATTAAAAAAGTGGATTTGCGTGCATTTGTATACCATGTTTTTGCCATATATACCCGGCCGATTATCCCTTCGTGCAATTCTTCAATTCCTTGCGTTAGTATTGGTGCTGAACGTCGCTGGGCCCCCATCTGGACCACACGGTTGAATTTACGTGCAGCCTCAATGGCTAGTTCGCCCTCGTGCGGATTGTGGCTCAATGGTTTTTCAACATAAACATGCTTCCCGGCCTGACAACCCATGATAGTGAGTGGGGCATGCCAATGGTCGGGAGTAGCAATATAAATGGCATCTATCGTTTTGTCTTCCAATACTTTGCGACAATCTTTTTCTGACCTCGGTGTTATTGCCGGGTTGACATCCGTTGCAGTCTTGATTGCCTTTGGAATTGCCCTTTCGTCAACGTCGCAAATGCAGGCGATGTTTGCATCTTTTTGCCTGGCAAAAGTACCCGACATGCTGTTGCCGCGGCTGTTTACTCCAATCATTGCAACGTTAATACGATCGTTTGCCCCAATTATTTTACGATAACTTTTAGCTGACATTCCGGAGGTCATACCTCCTATTGTCAGAACTACTGAACTGGCAACAACATTTTTAATGAACTTCCTTCTCGATGACATAGTTTTGATTTTAAATTAAATTACTGTTTTTTCAATGCTTTTTAGTTAACAACTATTTATAAGGTAATATCACAGTGATAGCTACTTCATGTTCATGGTCTGTTTTTTTAATTCAATTAAATTTCCGATCAAAGAATCGATCTGAAATGTTCTGGTCAGGGGATCTGCATTTGAGTACCATGTCGAAAAAATACCATGCTCTCCTTCATATAGATATTCTTTTGCAAGAACCGCCTCATCATGTGCCAACTCAAGATTTTTAATAAGAATCTCCCTTTCCCCTTGATTTTTATAAGCGTAGACATAGTGGTATAATGTTTTACTTAAATGACTCATGTAATAGCTGTATATCCTAAGATTGTCGTTAAAAAAAGTCCTTTTACCGGGATCCAACTGATCCTTCATTTTTGAGCAACGTGCTGCAACCGACTCAAACCGGGGAATGGTTTTTTCCATTCCATACAATATGGCATCTACCTGGTTCTGGCTTTTATTAAATTCATTATCGATGCGAAAAGTGCGGCCAGGAACACTCTCATAACCTATTTCGTGCAGAGGATTCATATTCAAGTTTCCCCCTGAAGAGTAAAACACACGGTATATATGGTCAAATGTCCTGGCATATCTTAAATCCTGAAACAGGAACTGGCACTGCATCCCCGGAAATACAGTTTCCTTAGGTTGCCAATACGAATTGTAAAAGTCTTTGTAGAGTTGAGCTATTTCTTTTGCATGTTCTGCGCCAAAATACTGAGTGCAGTAATCAAGCATAAAAACATCTGAGTTGTAACTGGCGTAGTCCCATAACATTTTTGCATTTGCCGATAGCTCCAATACAAATTCTCTTATATTTCCAACATTCACTACCGAAAAATAGAGGGGTGATTTATTATTAATGTACCGGTAATTGAACTCCATTTTCCAGGGGCCTTCTGCAGGAGCGACATGGGCACCGGTGGATGCAAATCC
>JAPLEB010000140.1 GCA_026391555.1 Bacteroidia bacterium
TCAATCGAAAAGAGATCATTTTTTATCCAGCTTTTTTTGATCAAAGATGGAATCAAAAAAAATTATTGGAAAAATCTAACTCAAATAATGGTGGTATCATTTTTCCCCGGTGGGTGGTATCAGAATAGACCGTCGTTAAAATCATCTATGGCTTGCAAAAATTCACCCTTTTGGCGACGGAAACGGAAGAGCTGCACGGTTGCTTGAAAAATGGTTCCTTGTTTCAAAACTTGGAATGTCAGTCTGGTCTTTGAATTCAGAAAAGCATTATTGGGATAATCGTCCTGCTTACTATCAGAATATCGCATTAGGTTTTAATTACTATGCTTTACACTGGGATAGATGCCTGCCTTTTTTACTGATGTTATCCGAAGCATTGAAAGAAACCATGTTATAAAATAGTTCAACCCATGCTCAATCCGGGCAAAAAATAGAAGTGTACAGTTCAATCCTTTGAGCAAGGACTGTACATAAAACTGTACACTAAATTTGTTCAAATGTCGCAAACCCTGTCGGGGTGATCCGACAGAACTCATCAACACTTACAAACTGATGAGGTTCTTTTAAAAATTGCTGTCTGATTTTCTTTAACAGCATTCTTCCATACCGGTCACTTTTCCCAGTTATCCTCTGTACATCTTTCGGATAAATTTATGATACGGTTTGTTTTCATTTACAATTTGTCATACTTTATATATGCCTTTGATAGGGCTTTTCGATGCTTTGTCTATCTCTAAACGCAAATTTAATTATTTCTGATAATTAACCGTATGTGGATTATTTGGCAAAAACAGCTCATAGAAAGTCTTCTGTGAACTTTACACCGAACTTTACACTGAAGTTTACACCGAACTTTATTCCGAACCATTAATTACCCAATAGCCAGTTTTTCGAGAACCTTTGCGTTCCAATAGTCCAGCTTCTTTAAGACTTTCAATGATTTTTTCTGTATTCCCGCCATTTATCCGCCAAAAAGGAGTTATATCCGCCATTTATCCGCCAGATGCTAATTGATATTTTGTGCCCTTCCTTTTTCTAAACCTTTGAAGGATACCTTTCTCAACTAAATCTGCTACTTTGAGAATATGCAATAATTCTCGTAAATTTGAAAAAAAAAATGAAACATGTAGCTTTAAAATTAGAACTTATCGATTGGCTGACAAAACTTGATGATGATGAAACCATAGATTACCTTAAATTAGTAAAAGATTCTAAGGCTTCACATAATGATTGGTGGTACGATTTGACAGATGAACAAAAGGCTGGAGTTGAACGTGGTTTGAGAGATGTAGGTGCTGGTAACGTTACGCCACATAATAAAGTCAAGCTGAGGTATGGTCTTTGATTACAAGATTTTTTGGACTAATGAAGCTTTAAATAATCTTGAAGATATCTTAGATTATTTAATTAATAGGTGGACTCAACGAGAAATAGTTAATTTTTAAAAAAGACTATCTAAACAAATCAACCTGATTGAACAGAACCCTAACCTATTTCCAATTTCTCAGTATAATCCAAGATTGCGTAAAGCTATTTTAAGTAAGCAGACAACAATTTTCTATGAAGTATCCGGACAAATAATTTACCTTGTATATCTATTCAACAATAAACAAGATATCGAAAGAATAAAGTAATTTGCGATCGCATAATCGATTAGACAGACCTGGCAGAAATACTTGTCGGGGCTTTTAACCAGGCCTGTTTCATGTTTGTCTTCGCCGAGCTTCAATTGCTCACACAAACGGCTTCGTACGCGTGTATAAATAAAATTTATATTTATGAGAAGTAATATGCAATTTTTCAAATTGATAGCAGCCTGTGTTATCTCTAAAAAAAGAAAAATTGAGCCATGGATTAACCATTTAAGGAATATTTGAAAAATGTTAATTAGGATCTCAACAATTCTACTGCTCAGGCAATATTAGAATTAAAGTCAATAAACGTCCGATTGTTTGATCTCCGATTACAGGAGAGGTTAACATCGTTTTTGGAACGTTTGAGAGCGAGCAGATTATTTTGGGGAGGATTATTCCATTTATAAATCAGGCTATTTTCTTGCAGTTAGATCTTTTTATCCAGGCAATAAGTATTCGAGTAGCTCTCTTGAGATGTTCCTTCCATCCGGGTTAAATCACTCAGTGGATGGTTTTTAATATAAAATTGCGTTTTGTCTAAACAAGTTGTATATTTGGTAAAATACATATTTTGAGAAAGTTAAACATAATATGATCCCCGATGAAAAAAACACTCAAAATTTCAACCGTAATCATACTTATCCTATCAGTTTTTCTAATTCTCTCATGTAAGAAAAAAGAGAAGCTCGTACCACCTACTCTTATAACAACAGATGTAACTGAAATTTCATTTACTACTGCTACTTCCGGGGGAGATATTACAGATATAGGAGGAGCCTATAT
>JAPLEB010000117.1 GCA_026391555.1 Bacteroidia bacterium
AGGAGATTGTATCAGAGATTGAGAGTTACCAGAAGATCATTGATGGAGCAAGGCAGGTGGTGGAGAACTACAAACCGAGGATTGATATTGATCCGGAGTGGGAGATGGTGGAGTTAGGAGATCATATTGATTTTGTTTCTGGGCTTACTTTGTCTATCCCTGATTGCGAGAAGATAGGCGGTACCCCAATAATTTCAATGAATAGTTTAACAGAGGAAGGCGAATTAGTAAAAGAAGGTATAAGGGGAATAGAATTACCAAATAAAAAAAATATCAATTATTTAAAAAGGGGAGATCTTTTGTTCAATTGGCGGAACGGCAGTACAAGACTTGTAGGTAAAACAGGATATTTTGACTGGGATGGGGTTTATGTCTTTGCTTCTTTTTTGCTTGGAATCAGAGCTCATTCTAAGAGTTATATCCCAAGGTTTCTATGGCTTTTATTAAATCAATATAGATATGATGGAATGTATATAAGTTTCATGCGACAAAACGTGAATGGTCTTTTTAATCGTGAGGAATTAAAAATTCTTAAAGTTCCATTACCAAGCATAGAAGAACAGCAAGTAATTATATCTAGGATTGAAAAAGAAATGAGTTTAATAAAATCAGTAAAGGAGTTAATTACCTTAAATGAGCAAAAGATCAAAGACCGGATAGGGAAGGTATGGGGAGAGTAAGGTTAAGACAAAAGACAAAAGTCACAAGATAAAAGTATGAAGACCACAGGACTGCAAGACTACAAATTCAAATACCGGATAGCTATTGCGGTCGGAGAGGATTAAGGCAGTAGGCAGAAGGGGGCAAAAGGCTCGCTGGATCAAGCTATAACCTGTTGTAATATTTTCTGAAGGGTAATAAATAGTTCATCAAAATTAGTATAGGCTGATAATTCATATTTTTTTGCCCCCCGGTTCAGATCAGATTCGTTTTGTTTATGCAACCATCGAGCATTTTCAATTGCAGTTTGCTGATGTTCTTTAATTTTAGAATAATAGTTTGTTTTGCAATAATCGATAATATATTTTTTGCTCTCAATATAGTGAACTAAAGAGTCACAATTTGGATAATATTTTCTGGATTTTTCAAAGTGTAATAATATCCAATATTCAAAAGAGATCAATGAAAAAGCAATTTTTACGCTTGCATCAGTTGCCTCACAGAATGTTTTGGGAATATTGGCATGTCCATTCCTGTCAAAAACAATCCAAACCTGGTTGAATGAATATTTTTCTTTATTGGCTTCTTTTGCCTTTTTTTTTGCTTCTGTGAGCAATCCATACGGAGAAAAGTTTTCTGGTTGATATAATTCAATCTGGACACCGGATAGTTTTCTTCGATTTTTTTCCTCACTCTGATAACCTTTCAAATACTTTATTTCAGACTCCCCTTCACACAGAATCAGAATCCTTTGGGGTAATTGAAGGTTAAAACTTTTACGATGCTTATTTACCATTTTCCGTAAAATCAAATTCGAAGTCATAGTCATTTATAACAGGAGTACCTCTAAACGTTCCATTCATATAATGTTTTTCAAGAGGAATGTCCATACGTACTCCTTTAAAATCAGCAATAGAATAATATTCAGTGTTCCCTTTTAGATCCTTGTCGGCCAACCAAATCTGATCTCTTCGGAATAAGCCACTATTTAACAATGAAACATCATGTGAAACAAAAATCAACTGAGCATCTTTAGGATTTGTTTTTTGATCATTAAAGATATTAATTAAAGCCCGAGTAAGTTTAGGATGCAGGCTTTTGTCAAGTTCATCAACGAAAAGAACATCTCCATCATTCAAACAGTCCAACATAATCGACCCTAAAGAGAGGAGCTTAATTGTGCCTGCAGATTCTTCGTCAATATTAAATTTTACAGAATCAACAACATTGTCATTATTATCGAAAATATCATGATTAAAATAAACCTTGAATCGATTCTTATTAACAATTCGTTTTCTTGTCTTTTCATCCATATCAGGAGGGAAGTTGAACTCTTCCTCTTTAAAATCCTTAATTTCAAGAGATTTTATACCAGTATCAGCAACCCTGAGTAACTTGCTAACATTCTCCAAATGATGTGGAAGGTAGCCATTTGTTATACAGTTTTGGAAATGTTCTAATAAGGACTTTTCTTGCAAAGAAAACGAATGAGTAATAAAATGTCGCGTAAAGAAAGTATATGGAATTACTAGTGAGTCGATCTTGTGAAAAGCAACGCGAGATAAAAACGTATCATGAGGATATAATTTTTCTTCAATATCTGTGATGTTATCCTGAAATGAATTCCCCAAAGAAATCTTTTTACCTGCTTCACGAACAAATAATTTGGATGGTTTCTTTTCCGGATAATAGTAGAGACTCTCAGTTAAAATAATTTTCGAATCAAATGACAAATCATATTTGTATTTAATGCCGTCATCTGCTATATAAACCAATTCAAACCATACAGGTTCTCCTAGTTTTGATATGTTTAGTTTGTTTGGATTGTACGCCTGAGATAATTCATATTCAGGAATTGTCACCATTTTTTTTAGTGTGTCCATTGCAAGAAGAAGGTTGCTCTTGCCGGATGCATTCCTCCCGTAAATGATGACTGAACGAAGTAATTCAGTATCGTGCAATTTTATTACGTTTTTTGGAAATTCCCGAACTTTCCCAACTGTTTGTAGAGAAAATGTCTGTTTTTCGCTGATTGAGCGAAAATTTGAAACCGAAAAACTAATTAGCATGACTAGTTTATTAAGTGACTATTTGCATTTTTTATACAAATAAACCACTAAGATATGTGAATTGTTTTAATTACAATACGTTTTTTGCATTTTATCTGCTATTAATCAGAATTATAAAAATAATATAAAGAACATTTAAGTCATAGGGCCCTCCTAAATAATTTCATATATTTACATAAATCTGATATTTTAGAGTGATGAAAACAATAATTGTCCAACTGAGTTTGCATTTTGATCGGAGCATCTCGACCAGAGTTGCTGTTCAAAACCTTTTCAGTTTTGACAAGAGAGGCGTTGAAGAAATTGTCTTTGATTTTTCAGATATTCATTTTATTTCAAGTTCAGCCTCCCATCAATTTGTAATGGAGGTTAAAGAACTTGAAAAACTGAATATTTCTGTCAGTTATTCAAGCATCAGCGATGATATTGAAAAAATGTTTTGTCTGGCAAAAACGGACAGGAAGAATATTTTTACCGTTCAGGAGGTAAAACATCTTAATGTATTATCAAATAAAGATCTTTCAAGTTTATTACTGGAGGTGTAGTTTTACAATAATTTTATATTTTTAAGGGGGATGATCCCCCTTTTTTATTTAATTCTTGTATTCTATTATCAATTTTTTTATCGTTATACTGGCAAAATTTAGTCACGATTGCACGACTATAGATCAAAGACCGGATAGCGAAGGTATGGGGAGAGAAAGCTCAGAGCGTGGGGCACAGGGTATAGGGCACAGAATGTTAAGACAAAAGATAAAAGTCACAAGTTGAGGATCCGCCAGCTGGCGGAGACGAAATCCCGCCTCAGCGGGGACAAAAGTAGAAGAACGAAGAATGTTATGATGTTTCGACATAACGACATAACGATATAACGTCACAACGGTTTAAGGCAAAAGGGAAAAGGCAAAAAGAGAAATAAATATTCATTTGGGACTGGAATAAAAAAACCCATGGATGTTGCTGATAATACTTCAGACAAAACGCTTTTTATATCAAGGGCAAGTCAAATGGAACGGGAACTTGGAAAGGAGATTTTCCGATTTTTTAGCGACAAGTTTTTGTTAGGATATACTGGATTCAACGTTCCAAATATTGAGACTATTATTAAAGATAATCATGATTCACTAATTGCAGCTCTACAGATCGCAGATTGTGACTGACCTATACTCTTTATTTGACTATAAGGATTTCAGGGATACTATGGATGTAGAAAAAGCATACCTTCAGGGAAGGTTTGATGCTGTACCGTTCATAGATGATTCTCTGGCGAACTTAAAATCTCTGATCAATGGCTAAGTACCTGAGGAAGTCAAAGGGAAAGTAGATTAAGCCAACTTTCTTCGTGCTCTGTGAAGGGGAATCAGAAGCAGCATATATAAGTTTTCAATAGGTCAATACGCTCAACGCTAAACAGTTCTACTTCAAGATAATCAACCGCTACCTATACCCGACCAAAGAAAGAAATCCTTCTCCAAGAAATTGTATCAGGGGCCAGATAGGCAGAAAATTTATTTTTGTGAGGGTGGTTGCAATAAGAAGACCGAATAAAAGAAGGGAACCGTATTTATATAATCCTTCATACAGAGCAGGGTACCTTCTTAACCGGTGGAATAAAAGATGTGACCCGTCAAGAGGAGGGAGGGGAATGAGGTTGAAAATAAATAATCCCCAGTTAATGTAAATAGCATAAAGAAAAACTTCAGTTACCACCTGCATCCCGTAGCTATGATAAACCGGTACAACCGATGAGAAAATAGAAAATAAAACCGATAGAATCATTGCAATTACTGCATTCGACAAGGGACCGGCTAATGCAATTTTTATTACATCGGCCTTTGGATCGTGTAAGTTCTGCTCGTTGAACTGAACAGGTTTTGCCCATCCAAATCCGGCAACTATAAGCATGATGAAACCTAATGTATCAATATGCTTTAGAGGATTCATCGTAACCCTTCCCTGATCTTTTGAGGTTGAATCACCACATAAATGAGCAACTAAAGCATGACTGAACTCATGCACGGTTAATCCAAGAATTATTCCTGGAAGAAATTTTAAAATTCGAGCTAAATTAAAGCTTTCCATACTGTCTTTTATTAACAGGTTCGAAAAAATCTTTCTGATTCAGCTGACATTTTTTTATTACTTCGAGAGCATATTTTGCACCGGTAAAATCATTATTTGTATTGTTTGTTCCAACGGTGAATTTAACCCCTGCTTTTTTTGCTTTTGCTATAAATTCAACTGAAGGAATTCTATATCTGTTGTTTATTTCAATAGCAATATTGTGGTCTTTTGCAGCATTAATTACTTTGTCCATCCTTTCATCGGTCCAAAAATAATCATATCTGTCATTCATCTGTACAGGTAAAAATGTTGGATTAACATATATATTTATCGGTTCAGCGCTCAATATTTGAACAATCGTGTTAACAAGATAATCCATGAACTCTTCTTCATTATCGATCCAGGTTTCTTCTTTGATCCATATACGGTTTCTTCTTCCTTTTTCATCGGTGAAGGTCATTCCATCAGTGAAAACATAATCAAATTTGTTCATCGATTCTTTTGAGAAAGTATTAACCCATTCTCTTCCCTCAGCCTGCATGCCCAAAAAGAATTGCGGATAATCCTTCATGCTGAGTATTACTGAATCTATCTGGTTGTCACTATGAACCGGGAATCCAATTCCACAGTTTGTTACTATACCATAACTAATATTTTCAGCTTTCGATTTCAAAACAGCGTCCTGAATTGTAAACCCACCTTTTAAATGTACATGGAGATCAGTGATCGGAAGAGTAGTGGCGGTCTTACAGCCCACTAATGATAATAGTCCAAAAATTATTACTGAGATTCTTTTCATTTTCTTCTAATATTTAGTAATAAGATTATTCTGATAGCCTCAAAGTGAGACAGCATAAAACTATTAAAAAGAGAGTCAGTAACAAAATTGAAGCTCTTCGCAGCAAGCAACGGAGAACCGAGTTTACGAGCTCGGCGAAGCCAATGCGCTCGCGGGGATTCAAGTTCTGCTTCATTGATTATGGATTCAAAGGTAAAAGTCAAAAGTTTCATGCAAGATAAATGATAAAAGTTTAATTCAAGGCAAAAGACTGGTTACAGTTTGATTCAATCTTTTATTTCTGACAAAAATCTCTTACGTTTACAGAAATAGAATAACCATGAAAAAATTAATGTTAATCATCCCCATTATTTTCTTAATATACCTTCCTGCAGTTTTTTCACATCCCGCGACGGATACAGTAGTGTACCTTATAACATGCGGACCCGGAACCGAAACATATTCAATATATGGTCATAGCGCTATAAGGATTGTAATTCCGGAGAAAAACAGTGACATTCTTTATAATTGGGGGGTATTTGATTTCAGTACACCGAATTTTGCATGGAAATTTGCAAAGGGCCGTTTGGACTACATGCTTGGGGTTGAACCATTACAAAGGTTTTTACAAGGATATTTTTTTGAGCAGAGATATGTTTATTCACAGAAAATAAACCTCAATGCTGATGAAACACAACATTTAATCGCCCTTATTAATGATAACCTTAAACCTGAAAACGTCAGTTACAGATACGATTTTTTTTATGATGATTGTTCTACCCGGATAAGGGATCTTTTTGAAAAATCTATTGGAGAAAAACTTTTATATCCACCTGCTGAATCGGGAGAAATCCCGACTTTCAGAGAGATGGTTGGCAAATATCAGAATCCTTTCCCCTGGTTAAAATTCGGCATTGATCTGATAATGGGTTCACCGGGTGAAAAAAAAGCCTCATTCAGGGACAGGATGTTTCTTCCGATCGATATGCAAAATGGATTATCAGAAACATTTATAAACAGGGCTGGCAAGATGATCCCCCTGCTTCAGAATCCTGAAGTTATTCTTGATTTTGATCCACTCGTGGTGCGGCAAAAGTTTTTCATATCACCGGTATTTGTATTTAATCTACTTTTAATAATAATAATAATAATTTCGGCATTGCTTAAAACTAAGAAGGTCAATAATTTAGTTGACATTATTGTTTTTTCAGTTTTTTCGATCCTTGTATTGCTGATGATCTTTTTCAATTTTTTCACCGATCATCAACAGATGAAATGGAACCTGAATATAATCTGGATCAATCCTTTTATTTTATTATGCCTTATAACCCTGATCCTGAACAAGACTGGATCAATCTGGTTCAGGATTGTGTTTTTTATATCATTAGCTTTTTTTGTTTTCCACCTCTTTTTACCTCAGGAATTCAATAATGCCATTATTCCGTTAGTACTTATTCTTTTAACAAGGAGTTCAGTAAGAGCCGGTTTTGATTGGAATCCATTTTCATTGAAAAAACAACACATTTAAACAGCATTTAACAAACTTTTAACACTCCTTAACACCACTTTAGAGATTCTGCTTCTTCTTTTGTGTACTGATTTTCCAAAAGGATTATGTAATGATTATTAGTACACGATTTATTATATTTGCGACTTAAATTTTAAAGCTATGGAGCAAACTGCCGACATCAGAATTTTAAATGAAAAAATTGAAAAGGAGAGCGCCTTCGTCGACATTATCAGAATGGAGATGAATAAAGTGATCATAGGGCAGAGGCATCTGACCGATAGCCTTATGATAGGCCTTCTTGCCAATGGTCACATACTTTTAGAGGGGGTTCCCGGTCTTGCTAAAACGCTCGCGATAAAATCGCTTGCATCAATAATCGATGCAAAGTTCAGCAGAATACAGTTCACCCCCGATCTTCTTCCTGCTGACCTTATCGGTACAATGATCTATAGTCAAAGGAAGGAGGAGTTCGTTGTAAAAAAAGGACCGGTATTCGCTAACTTCATTCTGGCTGATGAGATAAACAGATCGCCTGCAAAAGTGCAGAGTGCTCTGCTTGAAGCAATGCAGGAGAGGCAGATCACAATCGGTGAATCAACTTTTAAACTCGATGAACCCTTCCTTGTTCTTGCTACCCAAAACCCCATTGAGCAGGAAGGAACATATCCGCTTCCTGAGGCGCAGATCGACAGATTCATGATGAAAGTTCTTATTGATTATCCTACTATGGACGAAGAAAAACTGATCATCAGGGAGAATCTTGCGAAGGATTTTCCAAAAACAAATACAGTTCTTAAAACTGAGGATATCACGAGGGCACGGAATATTGTCAGGGAGGTTTATATGGATGAAAAAATCGAAAACTACATCCTGAATATAGTCTTTGCAAGCCGTAATCCTGAAAAATATGGTCTTCCATCTTTTACTAATATGATTTCATACGGAGCATCGCCCAGAGCTTCAATAAACCTTTCACTGGCAGCAAAAGCATTTGCATTTATTAAAAGAAGAGGATATGTTATTCCTGAAGACGTCAGAACGATATGCCCCGATGTTATGCGCCATAGGATCGGTCTTACGTATGAAGCTGAAGCAGAAAACATTAACCAGGATCATATAATCTCTGAAATACTTAATATTGTAGAGGTTCCGTAGTTAATTCTGTATGAAAATCATCACACTATTTGCAATTCTGATCCAGACCGGTATTTGTGCTTATGGGCAAAACCTTATCGGTTATAATGACAAGGAAATCAGGAAGTATATGAAGGAGAATCGCGCCGAAATGAATTTTAATAAAGTAACAAATAGCAAATTTAAATATCTGAAATACTCCGATAACTCTGATAGTCAGACCATGTTATTTTTTTTAGACCGCGATTCGGTTTGCAAGAGCGTGAGATTGATCTGCGACCTTAGTGTAAAAGCAGATAAGGTGAAAGAGTTCAATTCAATCTATAAAACGAGCGGTGAAAACAGATGGATTGATAAACGTGAGGGCAAAGATTACATGGTTGAGATCGTTGACGGGAAATGGTCTTGCATTATTACTATAGAACATGATAAATAATTTGTTGTAAAGTGGAAGCAACTGAATTATTAAAAAAAGTCCGGAGAATTGAGATTAAAACCAGGGGGTTGAGCAGGCATATATTTGCCGGCGAATATCATAGCGCTTTTAAAGGACGTGGGATCGCCTTCAGCGAGGTGCGGGAATATCAATATGGTGATGATATAAGAAGTATCGACTGGAACGTAACTGCCCGCTTTAACCATCCATATATCAAAGTGTTTGAGGAGGAGAGGGAACTTACAGTAATGTTGCTTATTGATGTAAGCGGATCAGGTAATTTTGGGACAACTGTAAGCTTTAAAAGAGACATAATGACCGAGGTAGCTGCAGTTCTTTCATTTTCTGCCATTTTTAATAACGACAAGATCGGGGTAATATTTTTTTCTGACAAAGTTGAAAAATTCATCCCGCCACAAAAGGGCCGGAAACATATACTCAGGATTATCAGGGAACTTCTTGACTTTAAATCACAGAGCAAAAAAACCAATCTGGATGAACCATTACGATTCCTGACAAATGCCATTAAAAAAAGATGTACTGCCTTTATTATTTCCGATTTTATTGTTCCTGATTTTGAAGAGGCGCTTAGAATTGCATCAAACAAACATGATATAGTTGCATTAAAAGTGTTTGACCCGGTTGAAAAAGCAATTCCGAATATCGGCCTGATAAAAGTTTCAGATTCGGAAACCGGCGCGGAGAAATGGATAGATACTTCGTCAGGATTTACCAGAAATGCTTATGAAAAATGGTGGTTTGGTCATGTAGAAAGTATTAAAACTATATTCAAAAGATGTGGTGTTGATTCCGCAGAATTAAGAACCGATCTTGATTATGTGAAACCACTTATTAAGTTGTTTGAGAACAGATGACAATTATGAAGAGGTTAATTATTTCCATATTACTGTTTATTACAATTATTTCTTCTTCTTCGGGGCAAGAGGTCAATGTTACTTCGGCGTTTGATTCTTCCAGAATATTTATAGGCGATCAGATATATTTTTCAATTTCTGTTGATCAACCTTCCAACCTCAGTCTTACACTTCCATTTTTTAAGGATACATTATGTAAAAACATCGAAATTCTTTCAGGTCCGGTCGTTGATAGCTCTTCTAATCAGGACGGGAGGATTAAAATTATTGAAAAATATATTATAACATCTTTTGATTCAGGATTTTATCAGGTTCCTCCTGTTTTTGCAGAAATGAAAAATGAGAATGGACTGAAAAGATTTTATTCTGATTATTCCCAGCTCGAGGTCATGAGAGTTAAAATTGCTCCTGCAGATACAACTTTTAAAATATACGATATTATTAAACCGTACAGGGCACCTTTGACTTTTGGCGAAGTAATGCCATGGGTACTTCTTGTTGCGCTTTTTATCGCTCTTGCATGGGTCGTAATAAGATTAATACAAAAACATAAGAAATCCAAAAAAGCGGTTGAAACTGTTGTTAACCCTGATCCGGCGCATGTGATTGCCTTCCGCGAACTGGAAAAACTCAGGGATGATGAACTTTGGCAGAAAGGCGAGATTAAAAATTATTATACAAAACTTACAGAGATTATACGTCAGTATCTGGAAAACAGGTTCAGAGTATTCTCTCTTGAACTCACTACTTCTGAGACACTTGATGCTCTTATTAAAACCGGTTTTAAAAGGGATGCATCTTTCAAACAACTTAAAACAGTTTTGATTGGTTCTGATTTTGTAAAATTTGCAAAATATATTCCTGAACCATCAGAAAATGAATCACATTTTCAAAATTCATGGGATTTTGTCCTTGCTACAAAAGAGAATGACGTGATTAACGAAGCAGTTATTGAAAACGATAAGATTAGGGAGGGAAGTAAATGAACGGAATAACTTACGCGGAACCTCTCTTTCTATATCTGCTTGTAGTAATACCTGCAATGATTGTGTTTTACATCCTGAAGCAACAAAAGGCAACAGCATCTTTAAGAATGCCGGGGTTACAGCCTTTTGCAGAGGCAGGAACAACATTCCGGCACTATCTCAGACATATTCTTTTTGCTTTTCGTACACTTGCTATAACCCTTCTCATTATTGTGCTTGCGCGTCCACAAACGACAGATAAATTTCAGAATATTTCAACCGAAGGTATTGATATTGTATTGACTTTGGACATTTCCGGAAGTATGCTTGCCCGCGATTTCAGACCCGACAGGCTCGAAGCATCAAAAAATGTAGCTACAGAATTTATCTCCGGAAGACCATACGACAGGATGGGACTTGTAGTTTTTAGTGGTGAGAGTTTCACTCAATGTCCAGTGACTACCGATCACGCAGTTCTGATTAATCTTCTCCGTGAAATACAAAGCGGAATGATTGAAGATGGAACTGCAATAGGCATGGGTCTGGCAACTGCGGTTAACAGGATTAAGGATTCAGAAGCTAAAAGCAAGGTTATTATCCTTCTTACCGATGGGGTAAATAACAGGGGAGAAATTGCTCCAGCCACAGCTGCCGGTATAGCAAAAACTTATGGCATAAGGGTTTATACAATTGGTGTTGGTACCCAGGGGATGGCGCCATATCCTGTACAAACACCTTACGGAATACAATACCAGGATATGCCGGTTGAAATAGATGAAGCAATTCTACGGGAGATTGCCCAAACAACAGGAGGTAAGTATTTCAGGGCAACAGATAATAACAAACTTGTTCAGGTTTACAGTGAAATAGACAAGCTGGAGAAGTCAAAAATCGATGTCAGACAGTTTAGCAGGAAGGGTGAAAAATATTTTCTTCCGGCACTGATTGCTTTTTGTCTGCTGGTGCTTGAGATACTTGTAAGAAACACAATATTCAGAAACCTAACTTAACGCAGGAGAAAATATGCAATTGTTCAGATTTGCAAATCCCGATTATTTGTACCTGTTGCTTCTGCTTCCGGTAGTGATACTACTATATATTATTAATGAAATAAGAAAGAATAAAGCACTACAACGATTAGGTGATATTAACCTTGTGGTGAGACTGGTTCCTGAACTGTCGAAGATTCGCCCGTTTGTTAAATTTATTATGCAGCTTATAGCAGTCTCTGCTGGTATAATTATGCTTTCCAGGCCACAGTTTGGATCAAAAATTGAAGATGTGAAAAAGCAGGGTGTGGAGGTAATAATTGCCCTTGATGTCAGTAACTCGATGCTTGCAGAAGATATTCAACCTGACAGACTTACAAGGGCAAAACAGGCAATATCCCGTTTGGTAGATAACCTTGATAATGATAAAATAGGGCTAATCGTCTTTGCCGGGGATGCCTATACCCAAATCCCTGTAACAACAGATTATGTCTCCGCGAAAATGTTTCTTTCAACAATAAATCCCGACATGGTGCCAAAACAAGGTACAGCAATTGGTGCTGCAATCAATCTTGGAATCAGATCATTCAGTCCGGGTGAAGGAAAAAGCAAGGCAATGATCATTATCACCGATGGAGAAAACCATGAGGATGACCCTGTTGCAAGTGCTGAAGAAGCATCAAAAGCCGGGATAGTTATACACACGATAGGTATAGGTTCAACGGAAGGAGTTCCTGTATCAGTAACCATTAATGGTAAAAAAGATTATCTTAAAGATATTGATGGCAATACTGTAATTACAAAACTTGATGAAGATATTCTCAAAAAAATCGCGGTAAGTACAAATGGAAATTATGTAAGAGCAAGTAATTCGAATATTGGTTTGGATGAAATCTTCAACGAGATCAGAAAAATGAAAAAACAGGAATTGGAAAGCTCAGTATACACAGAATATAACGATCAATTCCAGATTTTTTCCGCAATAGCCATATTCCTGTTATTAGTTGACTTTATTATTATGGAAAGAAAAAACAGGAGATTAGCTAATATAAGATTGTTTAAGTTTAAAGTATAAGGGAAAAGATAAAAGACAAAAGGAAAAAGATAAAAGTAAAAAGCGATTTCAAAGTTCCCCTCATGGGAGAGCCTGCCCCGCTTCGGCGGGGGGCAAGGGGTGGGTTTAAAATAAAGGTTATAGGTCTATTTATTGTTAAAAGAGATGTTCAGAAGTAATAACGTAAGAAACCGGGGTTTAATCAATAGCCTGTTAATCTGTGTGTTTATGATATTTTCAGTTACAGTAAATGCACAATCCGATAAGAAATTCATCAGGCAGGGTAATAAAGAATTTGAAAAGAGCAAGTTTTCAGATTCTGAAATATCGTACCGTAAGGCTATTGATAAGAATAAGCAATCAACGGATGCTGTTTTTAATGTTTGTGATGCCCTTTATAAGCAAAATAAATTTGAAGATGCCGGCAAACAATTCATTGAGA